>NZ_JBSFPS010000100.1:0-32009 GCF_053588315.1 Streptosporangium sp. NPDC003464
GTTTGTGTTAGTGTTTTTAAGAGGTGGGATTTTCGTTTGGGGTGGGGGGGGGGGGGGGAGTGGCCGACGGCGGGGCGACGGCCCGGCTGGGCTGGGGCCTCGGCGGCGCGGGCGGCTCGACGGGCCGGGGCGTGGGCGGCCGTGGCGTCGGCGGCCGCGGGACCGTCGGCGTGGGAGGCGGGGGAGCCGTCGGATACGGAGGCTCGGGCGTGGGATATCCCGGCCCGGGATATTCGGGATCGGGATATCCGGGGCCGGGGTGTTCAGGCTCGGGATACTCCGGCTCCGGGTGGTCGTCGGCGGGGTGTCCGGGCTCCTCCGGGAAGGGCGGTGGAGGCTCGGCCGGGTGCCCCGGGTGCCGGAGCCCCGCCGCCTCCGCGAGCGCCCTGAGGACCGCTCTCGGGGCCGCGCCGGGCGCCGGCACGGAGGGCGCCGGGGTCGGGGTGGCGGTCCCGGGCGGCGGCCCGCCGTGCTCGGATCTGCGGCAGTGGCCGGTAGGGGCCGTCCGGCCGTCGGCGGAGGCCGCGGCGCCGGCCGATCCCACCGGTACGGGCGCGGCGATGCAGGCCGCCAGGACCGCCGCGCCGAGTAGTCGCCGTCGTTGTCTCACGCGCCTGTTCATCGTCACCCGAACGTTCTAACACCTAACGCACGGTGATGAAGGGGTAAGTGAGCAGGCGGTAAAGATCGTTCCAAGTAACATACCGTCCGGTTGGTATGGTCAATCTATTGACGGCCCCCCGATCGGGTGCGGCAAGCTACATCAGAATGTCGTTCTGGACGGCGACCACGGACACGGAGGCGGCAGATGGCTACGGGCGCACGCTGGGGGATGACGATCCCCTTCTACGACCGCACGCTGGCCGGGTCCAGGGAGCTGGTCGCCGAACTGCCCGGGTTCGGCTACACCGACGTCTGGTCGGCCGAGGTCAACGGCGTCGACGGCTTCGTGCCGCTGGCGCTGGCCGCCGAATGGGCCCCCGGCCTGCGGCTCGGCAGCGCGATCGTCCCGGTCTCCACCCGGGGGCCCGGCCTGCTGGCCATGTCGGCCGCCACGCTCGCCGACCTCGCCCCCGGACGGTTCGTCCTGGGAGTCGGGGCCTCCTCCCCGGCCATCGTCGAGCGGTGGAACGCCGGTGAGTTCGTCAGGCCGTTCGCCAGGACCAGAGACACCCTGCGCTTCCTGAGGAAGGCCCTCGCGGGGGAGAAGGTCACCGAGAAGTACGAGACGTTCGAGGTGAAGGGCTTCAGGCTGGAGCGCGCCCCCGAGGTCCCGCCGAAGATCGTGCTCGCCGCGCTGCGGCCCCGGATGCTCCGCCTGGCCGCCGCCGAGGCCGACGGCGCGATCACCAACTGGCTCTCGCCGCAGGACGTGCGGAAGGTCAGGGCCGAGCTCACCCCGGAGACCGAACTGATCGCCCGGCTGTTCGTGTGCGTCAGCGAGGACGCGGAGCGGGTGCGGGAGCTCGGCCGGCGGATGCTCGCCGCCTATCTGACCGTCCCGGTCTACGCCGCCTTCCACGAGTGGCTGGGGCGCGGTGAGGTGCTGCGGCCGATGCATGAGGCCTGGGCCGCGGGCGACCGCCAGGCGGCCCTCAAGGCCATCCCGGACGAGGTCGTGGACGCGCTCGTCGTGCACGGCGACGCGGCGACGTGCCGGGCCAGGATCCGGGAGTACGTGGACAGCGGGCTGGACACCCCGGTGCTCGCCCCCATCCCCGGTGGCGAGGTCCCGATCGCGCAGGCCGTACGGGAGCTGGCTCCCGCCGCGGGATGACCCGGCGGGCCGTACAGGAGCCGGCTCCCGGCGCGGGACGGCCCGGCGGCCGCGGGAACCCGCCGCGGGACGGCCCGGCCGGCCGCGGGAACCCGGCGCGGAGGTGACGCGTTATATCGTGAAACGGCGGGGTAGTAAGCCGCCAGACGAACGTGCTCCGAGGAGGTTCCCCCATGGCGAAGGCGGCGCGTGCGGCACAGGCCTGGCGGACGTACAAGAGCGTGACGGAGCCGGGCTCGCCCGGCCTCGGCGCCCGTCTGCGGGCCATCCCGAAGATGATCGGCGCGGTGATGCGCGGGCGGTATCCCGGCATGGGCAAGAGCAAGCTGGCCATGATGGGCCTGGGCGTGCTCTACATCCTCTCGCCGGTCGACGTCGTCCCGGACTTCCTGGTGCTCATCGGGGTGGCCGACGACTTCGGCGTCTTCCTCTGGCTGATGGGCTCGCTGCTCGGCGAGAGCGGCCGCTACGTCGACTGGGAGCGCAGGCAGGTCAGAGCTTTTCCATCCTGAGCCAGGCGCGGGAGGGCAGCGGGTGGCCGAACAGGCGGGCGGCGTTGCCGTAGGCCACCCTGGCGATGTCGGCGGGCGGCAGGCTGCCCAGGTTCGTCGCGACGGCCTTCTGCGTGTCGGGCCAGGTGGAGTCGGAGTGCGGGTAGCCGCTCTCCAGCAGGACGTGCTCCAGGCCCACAGCCAGGCGCACCCCTGACAGGGCGTGGTCGTTGAGCGTGCCGAAGAAGAAGTTGCGGCGCAGGACCTCGCTGGGCTTCAGGCCGCCCTCCCAGGCCGCCTCGCCCGCGACCGGGTGGTCCAGGGCGTAGTCGGCCCGCTCGGCCAGCATCGGCAGCCAGCCCACGCCGCCCTCCACGATCAGGATCCGCAGCGCGGGGAAGCGCAGCGGCACGCCCGACCAGAGCCAGTCGGCGCAGGCGAACATGGCGCTGGCCGGCATCAGGGTGGTGATCGCCTCGATCGGGGTGTCCGGGGACGGCACCGGGGCCCAGGAGCCCGCGCCGGCGTGCAGGCAGACGACGGTCCCCGTCTCCTCGCACGCCTGGAAGAACGGGTCCCAGTGGTCGCTGTGGATGGACGGCAGGCGCAGGCGCGTGGGGAACTCGGGGAAGAGCACGGCCTTGAAACCGCGGGTCGCGTTCTCCCGGATCTCCTTGGCGGCGATCTCCGGGTCGGTCAGCCAGGGGAGCTGCAGGGCGATGATCCGCTCCGGGTAGGTGCCCGCCCAGACGTCGACGTGCCAGTCGTTCCACGCCCGCAGGACCGACAGGCCCAGCTCCTGGTCGCGGGTCTTGGCGAAGACCATCCCGGACTGCCCGGCCAGCATGCCGGGGAAGCACAGCGCCGCCCAGACGCCGGCCCGGTCCATGTCCTCGATGCGGGCCTCGATGTCGTGGCAGCCCGGCCGCATGTGCTCGAACCGCACCGGGTCGAGCGTCCACTGCTCGCGCGGCAGGCCGGCGCCCACGTCGAGCCCGGCGCACGGGTAGGTGGCCCCGCCGTAGCGCCAGACCTGGTGGCCCGACTCGGTCTCGACCACCTTGGGGGCGAGGTCGGCGTATTTCTCGGGGAGCCGGCCTTCGAACATGTCGGGCGGCTCGATCAAATGATCATCGGCTGAAATGATCACATAATCCCGCCGCCTGGGCTCGGGGTCGGGGAGCAGCGGCGTAGTCACGCGGTAAACCGTACGTCGCTGGCATAACACTCATCAAGCTGCGAGGTCTCCGCTTGGTATCTGTAATGCCTCCCCACCGGTCCCGGGGCCGCCACAGGGGGAAAGGCGGCGGCCCCGGGGGCGGACCCGCCCTGAGGGTGCTGCTCTTGGCGGGCCCTGATCGGTGCCCCTACCCAGAGATCGTCCGAATATCGGGATTTTTCAGAAGATGTTGTCGAAGGGAAGTTATGACCTTTTCGTCGATTTTCAGGATCCGCGCGCAGTAGTCGCGGACCGGGCCGAGTTCGGTCAGGAACAGCCGCATCGCCTCGGCGGGCGCCTGGCCGAAACCCGGCCACGGCACCGGCTCGCCCGGATTCTCCCGCTGCCAGTACGCGATCAGCCGGGGCGTGGCCAGCCCGGTCAGCGCGTAGTCGGCGATCACGTCCTCCTCCGGCACCGACAGCAGCCGCAGCACCAGTGCCGTGAGCACCCCGGTGCGGTCCTTGCCCGCCGCGCAGTGGACCACCACGGGGGCGTTGCCCGCCTCGGCGATCATCTCCAGGGCGCTCCTGATCTCGACCTTCCCGTCGTGGGCCACCTCGTGGTAGCGGTCGGCGAAGAACCGGGCGATCCCGGCGTCGGGCAGGTAGTCACGCTCGACGTTCCAGCGCCGGTGCTCCACCGAGAAGTTGTGGTAGAGCGGGCCGTGGGGCGCCCGGCCCCGGCGCTCGACCTCCTCGGGATGGCGCAGGTCGATCACCGTCCGGACGCCGAGTGCCTCGAAGCGGCCGAGGTCGTCGTCGGCGAGCCAGTGCAACGAGTCGGACCGGTAGAGCCGCTGCCAGCGCACCTCCAGCCCGTCTTCGGTGGGGTATCCGCCCACGTCCCGGAAATTGTGCAGCCGCGCGAACTCGATATGCCGGATCACGGGCTCCAACCTATCCAGCACCGGGTGGCGGGGACATCAGGCGTCGACGGGGTGGGCCGCCTTCTTGGCCTCCTCGGCCCTGAGGTCGGCGGCCTCCCGGCGGATCAGCAGCGCCCAGCCGCCGACCGCGATCCCGATGAACAGCCACCACTGCACGCCGTAGGCCAGGTTGAGCCCGCCGCCCGCGCCGACGTCCGGCTCGGGCACCGGGGCCGGCGCCGCCGCTGCCTTGGGCGACTGCTCGGTCAGCTCCACGTATCCGCCCAGGAGCTTGTACGGCAGGCCCCGCCCGATCGCCTCGGTGTTGATCAGCAGGACCTGGCCCGGCGGGAGGCCCGCCCGGTCCTGGATGCCCGAGGACTCCTCGGTCTCGGTGGGCCGTATCCGGCCGGTGACAGTCACCTCACCCGTGCTCGGCGCGGGCACCTCGGGGAGGGCGTCGGCCGTGGCGCCCGCCTTGACCCAGCCCCGGTTGACCAGTACGCCCCGGCCGTTGCCGATGTCCAGCGGGGTGAGCACGTAGAAGCCGACCACGCTGTCCTGGACGCGGCGGCGGACCAGGAGCTGGTGGGCCGCGTCGAACGTCCCCGTCGCCGTCACCGGGTGGTATTTGTCCTGGACGCGCACCGTGCCGCCGGGCGTGGTCAGCCTGTCCACGGGCACGGGCGCGGCCGCCAGGTTGGCGGTGACCTCGTGACTGGTGGTGGACCGCTCCTCGTAACGCCCGAACTGCCATTGCCCCAGGAACACGAAAGCGGGGATGACCAGCAGGACCACCACGTGAAGGGCGAGCCATCGAGGAGTCAGAAGGAACCGGTACACGCTCCCAAGAGTAGGCACCGGGGGCACCGCTCTCTCCCTCGACCACGTCTTCCGCCGTAGTAGGGTGCCCGGAACGCCCGATCGTCGGAGTCGCGGGAAGTCTCCCGGACGCTCCGGACATCCCGTACGGTCGGGTGGATCCATCCCCGGAACGTTCCATGATCTCCGGAGCCCGCGCCTGATGACTCTGCTCCTGTCGCCCCCCGTGGTCCCGGTCGCGCTGCCCCGGCTCGGGGCGCTGCTGCGGCACGCCGCACCCCGGGTGCTGGAGGGGATGATCCTCCCGGTCGCCGTCTTCTACGTCGGGCTGGTGTTCTTCGGCCCGTACGGCGCGCTGGCCGTGGCGGTGGCCTGGGTCTACGGCGGGATCGCCTGGCGGCTGGCCAGGCGCGGGCCGGTGCCCGGCACGGTGATCCTGGCCGCCGGGACGATCACGGTCCGGATGGTGCTGGCCTGGGTGGCCGAGAACCCCGCGCTGTTCTTCCTGCCGTCCTGTCTCGGTGTCTTCTGCGCGAGCATGGGCTTCCTGCTCACCGCGCGGCTGCGGCGGCCGCTGGTCCAGCGGGTGGCGACCGACCTGGTCCCGTTCCCCGAGCACCTGCTGGAGCATCCGCGGATGCGCCGCTTCTTCGTGGGGCAGTCGGTGCTGTGGGGCGGCGCGCAACTCCTCAACGCGGGGCTGAGCCTGTGGCTGCTGCTCAGCCAGCCCCTGGAGACCTACCTGCTCGTGCGGACCACGGCGGTCGCGGTGCTGCTCGGCGGCGCGGCGCTGATCTCGGTGCTCAGCCTCCGGCGCTGCCTGCGCGCGCTACGGCGGGCGGGCGCAGGCCCGGCCCGGGGTGCGGGGTGACCTCCCGGGGGCCGGTGACCTCGTGGCCGTCGGCGCAGCGGAAGTGCTGTTCGAGCGGGGCCCCGCAGCCGCGGTGGGTCAGCAGCACCGCCGGCCCCTCCCGGTCGGCGAGATAGCGGTCGCCCCACCGCATCAGCGCGACCATGGTCGGGTAGAGGTCGAGCCCCATCTGGGTCAGCCGGTATTCGTCCCGGCGGCGCTGGCCGGGCTCGCGGTAGGGGACCTTGCGCAGCAGCCCCTCATCCACCAGCCGGGTCAGCCGGGCGCTGAGCACCTGCCTGGGCGCCCCGGTGGCGGCCTGCATGTCGGCGAAGCGGCGGACCCCCCTGAACGCCTCCCTGAGCACGAGGAACGACCACTTCTCGCCGACGATGGCCAGGGCGCGCTCGATGGAGCAGTTGTCCACCCGCAGGGGCATGTCGCCGGAGGCCGCCTCACTCATGTCCGCATCGTAAGTCGCCATGGCATCACCTCCAACGCCATCTAAGTCTAGTTGACATACTCAGCCTGGCGGGGCGACTCTAAGTCCATGATGCGAACTCAGCTCGCGTGGGCGCACCACGGCCCGTCGCCGGCCGTACCCGGCGACGGCGTCGAGATCCGGCCGGCCCGGGCGGACGACGAGGAGCGGATCCGTCGCTTCCTCGCGGGACTGTCGCCGCGGACGCAGACGCAGCGATTCTTCACCCGGATCACCCGGCCGAGCGCGAGCCTGGTCAGGGCGCTGCTCGCGGTGGACGAGCGACGGGACGCGCTGCTCGCCGTACGCGGGGAGGCCGTCGTCGGCCACGCGATGAGCTTCAAGGGGGACGCGACCGACATCGAGATCGCCCTGGTGGTGGCCGACGAGTGGCAGGGGCGCGGGGTCGGCTCCCGGCTCGCCCGGCGGCTGCTCCGCCGGGCCTCCGTCGGCGGGGCCCGGACGCTCGGGATGGACGTGCTCGGCGACAACCGCAAGGTGCTGTCGATGGTCCGCAGGGCGTGGCCGGAGGCGACCATGCGGGCCTCCGGCGGGGCCGTCCAGGTGACGGCGGCGGTGGACCTGTGACCCGTCCGGGGTGGTCTCCCAGGTCCGGGGCGGGCCGCCGCGGCCGAGGCGATATGCTCGACTCGGTCTGAGGCGTCCCCGCGATATTTGCGGAACAAGGTTCTGTTGCCGCACCATTGACCTTGTGAAGAGTGCCAAGAGCGGACGCGACGGCCGCACCCGGATCATCGAGGGTGCCCTGCGCCGATTCAGCCAGGACGGCGTCTCGGCCACCACACTGGCCAGCCTCCGCGAGGAGAGCGGCGTCAGCGTCGGTAGTTTTTACCACCACTTCGCGAGCAAGGAACACGTCTACGGCGTGCTCTACGCCGACACCCTCCGGATGTATCAGGAGGTCTTCCTCGCCGAGCTGCAGCGGCACGAGGGCGCCAAGGAAGGCATCGAGGCCATCGTCGCGCTGCACATGGCCTGGTGCGGCGAGAACCGCGAGCGGGCGCACCTGCTGATCAGCGAACGGCCGCCCAAGCGCGACGAGCCGGGCGGCACCGAGGTGTCGGATTCGCGCCGTGCGTTCTTCAAGCAGGTCTCCGACTGGTGGCGCCCCCACATGAAGGACGGCCTGCTCCAGCCCGTCCACCCGACCATGTGCTACGTGCTCTGGCTCGGCCCCGCCACCGAGATGTGCCGCCTGTGGTTCGCCGGCGCCCACCAGCCCACCCAGGAGGAGATAGCGGGCCTGTGCGAGGCGGCCTGGCAGAGCCTGCGCCAGCAGCCCGCCTGACCCCGGACCCGCGCGGGCTCCGTCCCCGGGGGCCTCGGCGCGCTCCCGCCGGCCGGCACGGCCTCAGCGCGCCCCCGCCAGCCGGCGCAGCCGGGTGGGGACCCGCCAGACCTCCTCGTCCAGCGAGATGTCCAGCCGCAGGTCCTGGCGGCGGCGGCGCAGGCCGGGCACGCGCACCCGGTCGCAGACGTCGAACCTGCCGCGCCGGGGGTAGCCGAAGCCCAGCTCCCCGGGCAGGACCCGCAGCTCGTCCCGGTTGCCGCAGCGGGGACAGGTCCAGGCGACCAGGTCCATCCCCCGGTTGTAGTCGTGGCAGGCGCGGAAATACTCATCAGGTCGGAAACGGGACTCACAGGCGAAGCATGGGATCAACATCACGGATCCTTTGAGCGGATGAGGCGGCTCTACAGAATTACCCCTCCGTGCTTGAGGTCGGCTTGCAGAATGCTTACGCAATCTGTAACAGTCTGATCACTCTGTGCATCGAGGGGGTGATGAGGCCGCTGATGCGAGGATGGCCCGGTGAACGATCTGCCTGTCCGGCTCAGGGAGCTACTGCTCGACGCCGGCTACACCATCGACGGCGTCCGCGAGCGGCTCGGCGAGGTCGCCGCCACCGCGCTCTCCCGCGAGGAGATGGTGCCCGCCCTGCGCGCCACCCGCGACGGAGACCTCCTCGGCACGCTGATCCGGCTGTGGTGGCTCGGCGTGCCGGTGGACGCGCCCGCCGCCCTCCCGGTGGCCGACCTGGCCGCCGCCGGCCTGGTGAGGGCGGAGGCGGGCCGGATCACCTCCACGGTCCACCTGCAGCCCTGGGAGACGGGCGGCTACGTCGTCTCCGACCGCAAGGTCAGGCCCGGCGACCCCGCCCTGCGCGAGGAGCACGTCGTCGGCGCGGGCGGGGCCTCGGCGAACCTGGCCCAGCTGGTCTCCCGCCGCCCGGTGGAGCGCGCCCTCGACCTCGGCACCGGGTGCGGGGTCCAGGTGCTGCACCTGGCCGGCCGGGCCGAGGAGATCGTGGCCACCGACGTCAATCCCCGCGCCCTGGAGATGGCCCGGCTGAGCTGGGCGCTGTCCGGGGTCGAGGGGGTGGAGGCCCGGCGCGGCTCCCTGTTCGATCCCGTCGAGGGCGACCGCTTCGACCTGATCGTCTCCAACCCGCCGTTCGTGATCTCCCCCGCCGGCCGGTTCACCTACCGGGAGTCCGGCTCCGCGGCCGACGGCTTCTGCCGCGACCTCGTACGGCTGGCCCCCCGCTTCCTCGCGCCCGGCGGCACCTGCCAGCTGCTGGCCAACTGGCTGCACGTCGGCGGCGAGGACTGGCGGGACCGGGTGGGCGGCTGGCTGACCGGGACCGGCTGCGACGGCTGGGTGGTGCAGCGGGACGTGCAGGACCCGGCCGAATACGTGGAGCTGTGGCTGCGGGACGCCGCCGAGCAGGGCACCCCCCGCTACCGCGAGCTCTACGACGGCTGGCTCGGCTGGTTCGAGTCCCTCGGCGTCACCGGGATCGGCTTCGGCTGGATCACCGTGCACGACTCCGGCAGCCTCGACCCGGTCGTGCGGGTCGAGGAGTTCGGCCAGCGGGTGGAGCTGCCGGTCGGCGGCTACGTCGACGGGGTGCTGGGCTCGATCGCCGAGGCGCACCGGCTGTCCGACGAGGAGCTGCTGGGCGCCCGGCTGGCGCTGGCCGACGGCGTGCTGGAGGAGCGGATCGGCCCGCCCGGCGCGGAGGACCCGGCGAGGATCACGCTCAGGCAGACCGGCGGGCTGCGCCGCAGTGCACAGGTGGGGACCGTGGAAGCGGCTCTCGCCGGGGTCTGCGACGGTGATTATCCACTGGACCCGCTGCTCGCCGCGATCGCGGAGCTCACCGGGGAGGACCTCGATGAGCTGCGGTCCAAGGCCCCCGGAGCGCTCCGTCCACTGATCGCCGAAGGGTTTTTCCACATATCCACAGGATGATCGTCCACAGGTTGTGGATATCCCTGCCGATCGCTTTTTGATCGAATGTTGAGCGCCGGGGGACATGCTCTGGCTGTGGGCACGGGTCCCGGGGGGAAAGGGACCGTGTTCGAGTCCGGCCGGTCGTCGAAGTGAGGCGGCCGGCCACCGGGTGACGCACCGGATGACCGGGCCCCCTACGCGTCACCCGATGGCCTGACGGCTGGCCGGGCACCCACATCCATCCGATTCCAGGCTCAGACCGACAGGGACCCCGGTGATCAACCACTTCTGGATGACGCGTCTAGACGACGACCTGTACGACGGACTCGGGTCAGTTGCCGACGTGGTCGCGATCGAGCAGGGCACGCAGGTCCGCGGCCTCGGGCGCGCCGAGCCTGACGAAGATGTCATGGGCGCGCTGGAGACAGTCGCGGCTGCGGGCGGTGCTGCCGAGCCCCGCGAGCGCCCTGCCTAGCACCCACAGCGACAGCGCCTCGCCGTACGGGTGGCCGATCTCGCGGCTGACCGTCAGGGCCTGCTCCGCGTGGCGGGTGGCATCGGAGAACCGGCCGGCGGTGATGAACGTCTCGGCCAGCCGCGAGCAGACCCGCTGCTCCCACACCCGCTGCTTGCTGGCCCGGAAGAAAGCCAGGCACTCGGCATGATGGTGGACCGCCTCGTTGAGCCGCCCGACCCGCGACAGGACCATCCCCAGGTGGTAGCGGGCCCGGGCGGTGCCCGCGCTGGAGCCCATCTCGATGAAGACGGCCAGCCCCTGCTCGGCGGCGGCGGTCGCCTCCTCCTGCTGGCCCAGGAACAGGTGGTCGCGGGCGGAGTAGCTGAGCGCCAGGGCCTCACCGCCCCGCGCGCCGACCTCCCTGAACACCTCGCGCGCCGAGTCGAACCAGGCCAGCGCCTCCACGTGGCGGCGCCGGCGGCCGGCCACGACGGCCAGCGCGTTCATCGCCTCGCCGGTGACGATCCGGTCGCCCCCGGCGGCCAGGTCCAGCGACGCCCGGAACTCGCTGTCGGCCTCGGCCAGCCGGTTGGCGCCGAACAGCACCCGGCCCAGCACGTAGTGGCAGCGCAGCTCACTGGAGGTGGCGCCGAGCCGTTGGGCGACGGCCAGCATCTCCCTGGTCCGCTGCTCGAACTCCCGGGCGTGGCTGCCCGACTCCAGCAGCGGCTCCATGGCCAGCAGCAGGTCGGCGCCGGGCAGCAGGGCCTCGGCCGCCCGGGCGCCGCTCGCCTGGGCGATCGACGCGAACAGCGACTCCGCCTCGACCGACAGCCAGGCCACGGCCTCGTCGGCCGAGCCGAACGCGTGACCCGGCCCGGCCACCGCGAGCTGGTCGGCGACCGTGCTGCCCTCGTAGGCGAGCCGGTGCGCCGACCGCGCGGAGGCCAGGTAGAAGTCGAGCAGCCGGCGCAGCGCGGGCGCGCCCTCCCCGTCGGCGACGGCGCCCGCCGCCCCGGCCGACGGTCCGGTCTCCCCCTCGGCGCGCTCCGCGGTGCGGCGGGCGAAGAGCTTGAGCAGGTCGTGGAAGCGGTAGCGGCCGGGGGCGGGGGCCTCCAGCAGGCTGGCGTCCACCAGGGACTCCAGGATGTCCTCGGTGTCCATCGGGCTCAGCGCGAGCAGCGCGGCGGCGGCCCCGATCGAGATGTCCGGGCCGCCGGGCAGGGAGAGCAGCCGGAACGCCCGGGCCTGCGCCGGGCCGAGCTGGCCGTAACCGAGGGCGAAGGTCGCCTCCACCGCCAGGTTGCCCACGCGCATCTCGTCCAGGCGGCGGCGCTCGTCGGCCAGCCGGGACACCAGCGAGGCGACCGTCCAGGAGGCGCGGGCGGCCAGGCGCGCCGCCACGATCCGCACCGCGAGCGGCAGGAAGCCGCAGGCGGCGACGGCGTCCATGGCGGCGGCGCGCTCGGCGGCCACCCGCTCGGCGCCGGCGACCGTGCCGAACAGGCCCAGCGCCTCGTCCGGTTCCATGACGTCCAGGTCGACCAGCCGGGCCGAGGCCAGGTCGGCGAGCTTGTGACGGCTGGTCACGATCGCCGCGCAGCCGGTCGAGCCGGGCAGCAGGTGGCTGACCTGGGCGGCGTCCCTGGCGTTGTCGAGCAGCACCAGCATCCGCCGCTCGGCCAGGATCGAGCGGAACAGCGCCGACCGCTCGGCCAGGCCGTCCGGGATGACGTCGGCGGGCAGGCCGAGCCCGCGGAGAAAGGCCGCCAGCACGGACTCGGGGGCGGCCGGATCCTCACCGTATCCGCGCAGGTCGGCGTAGAGCTGGCCGTCGGGGAACAGGTCGTGCAGGGTGTGGGCGACGTGCACCGCGAGCGTCGTCTTGCCGACCCCTCCGATCCCGGAGATGGCGGCCACCGGCACCCCGTCGGCCCCGCCCTGGGTGGACAGCAGGGTGCACAGCCGGGCGACGATCTGGCGGCGGCCGGTGAAATCGTTCACCGCCGCGGGGAGCTGCGCCGGGCGTGGCAGCTCGGGGATCACGGGCTCGGCGGCCTCCGCCTCCCGGACGGTCTCGGCGGCGTCGGTGGGCGTGGGCCGTACCGGGTCGGCGCCGGAGACGGAGACGGAGACGGGGGCGGAGACCGGGGCGGGGGTGAGGCCCGGGTCGCCGGTGAGGATCCGTTGGTGCAGGGCGCTCAGGTCGGGGCCCGGCTCGATGCCGAGCTCCTCGATCAGCGCGGCGCGGGTGTCGGCGAAGGCCGCCAGCGCCTCGGCCTGCCGCCCGCACCGGTAGTAGGCCAGCATGAGCTGGGCCCGCAGCCGCTCGCGGAGCGGGTGGTCGGCGGTCAGCGCGATCAGCTCGGAGACGACGTCGGCGTGCCGGCCCAGCTCCAGGTCCAGGTCCATCAGGGTCTCCAGGACGCTCATCCGGCGCTCGACGAGCCGGTCGCGCTGGTGCTCGGCGTAGGGGCCGACGGCCCCGGCCAGTGGCTCGCCGGTGCACAGCGCGAGGCTCGCGCGCAGGCTCTCGGCGGCCCCGGCGAGGTCGCCGGCGCGGCGGGCGGTCTCGGCCTCCTGGACGCCCTGGTCGAAGAGGCTCAGGTCGAGGACGCCACCGTTCAGGCGCAGCGCGTAGCCCCGGCCGACCGAGGTGAGCAGCTCGGGGCGGGTGCGGGGGGACCTGCCGGGCTCCAGCACGGCCCGCAGCCGGGAGACGTAGGTGCGCAGCGCCCCGAGGGCGCGTGGCGGGGCGTCCTCCCCCCATACCGCGTCGATCACCTCGCCCGGCGTGACCGCCCGGTTCTCGCGCAGCAGCAGCATCGCCAGGATGGAACGTTGCAAAGGAGTGCCCAGATCGAGCTCGATGCCGCCACGCCACGCCTGGACAGGGCCGAGTACGGCGAAGCGCAGTCCGTCTCCGCTGTCCTGAACGGCCATTTCTCTGATCTCCGCATCAATGGAAAGTTTTATGGCCAAATGATAGATCCTTGGTTGCTTACTCCATAGATGGCCGCTCGCTCGTTAACCGAAGCGTTGATTAGCCGTCAATCGGGCGTTGAGCCGTCAACGTGATGCTGAGGGCTGTCGGGCATGGCGCCATACGGGGGCTGCCATGCCCGACATGTCAGTAGTTTGCAGGCGCCGATCAGGCGTTGATAAAGGCACTGTAAGTGCGGTGCAGGCGGTGCGCCTTATCAATGAGCCATGGCTCCTCCACCAGGAAAAGGGAGCCGCCCCACCCTCAGGGAGAACCATGATGCGCCGCACCACCCGCACCCTCATGGGCCTGGCCGCCGCCACCGCCGTCATCGCGGCCGGCGTCCCGGCCCTGGCCACCTCCGCCTCGGCCGCCACGCTCACCGCGAGCACGACCGCCACCAGTGACTACGACGACTACTGGGGCTACGACTACTCCAAGTACTACGACGACTCCCGCGCCAAGGCCAAGGGGCGCGTGTGGACCGACGGCTTCGACAGGGTCCACGTCCGGGGCAAGCTCTACGACAAGTACTCGCCGAGCTGGCTGTGCGGCTACGCCCAGGTCAAGTTCGAGAACGAGGACGGCGACGAGTCCTACTACTGGAGCAAGAAGTGCGGCTCCAGCGGCTACCAGAACTTCCACTTCTGGAAGGACGACGTCGACAACGTCCAGGTCCGGGTCTGCTACTGGGACAACAACCAGGCCAAGAAGAAGCTGTGCGGCAGGTGGGACTACGTCTACGAGGTCGACGGCGACGACGACGAGTGAGGCCGGAGGCCGGCCGGACCGGCCGCCGGAGGAACATCAGGCCCGCCCGGAGTCCCGGGCGGGCCTTTCTGTTCCATGAAGTCATCGAAGTTTCGGGGACGCCTCTACGCGGCCTCGACCAGACCGAGCCGCGCGTGGAGCCGTTCTCGGACGAGCGGCCACTCGGAGCTCAGGATCGAGTAGTAGGCGGTATCTCGGACCGTGTCGTCGGCGCCTCGGGTCTCAGCCCGTCGCACACCGTCGAGGTGCGCGCCGAGGGCCTCGATGGCGGCCCGGGAGCGTACGTTCCGTACGTCAGCCTTGAGCGTGATGCGGTGGACCTGCCAGGTCTCGAAGGCGAGGGAGAGCATCAGGTATTTGCTCTCCCGGTTGACACCCGTGCCCTGGGCCGAAGCGGCCAGCCAGGTGTAACCGATGTCCGCCACGGACGGGACCTCGCCCACCGCACCATGTGCACCCGGCGGCCAGGGCATGGGACCCTGCCAGTACTCCAGGTTCATGAGACGGGTGGCACCGACGACGCGGTCGGTGTGCAGCCACCGGATGGCGAAGGGCATCGTGCGGCCCTCCGCCTGCTCAGCCAGAGTGGCCTCCACGTAGGAGACCATCTCGCCCCGGCCATGGGGGACGCGAGTGAAGGCGTAAGTAGAACGGTCTTCACTCGCCGCGGCGACGAGGTCGTCGACGGCCGCGAGGCTGAGCGGTTCCAGGCGCACGGAGCGCCCGGACAGGGTGACAAAAGCGGGCATGAGCACATGATGAGGGCTCTTCGCGATGCCCGGTGCCAAATGACACGGGACATCTTGGTGAGCATCCAGGAAAATGCCTGTCTCCCTGGCGCGTGGAGCGCAAAAGCGCAGGTCAGCCACGCGGATGTGGTCTCAGGCGCCGGTGCCGCCCGAGTAAATTTTCCGCCAAGTGCGGCTGCTGGTGATCACCCCGCCGCCGGGGTCGGGACCAGGGCCGTGCGCATGAGCCTGCTGGGGACCCGTCGCGCCGTGTTGAGGCCGGTCAGAGCCTCGCTCAGGTGGTCCAGCGAGGCCGAGATCCAGGGCAGTCCGAGGGGGTCGGCGGAGCCCAGCGCGGCCAGCCGCCGCTCGGTCGTCTCGCCGTACAGGAGGCTGGTCGCCACCCGCACCCGCAGGGCCCTGGGATCGTCGCCGAAGGCGTGTCCGGGGAGCACTCCGACGCCGTGGCTGTCGAGCAGGTCCGCGGTCAGCTCGGCGGAGGTCGCGTAGGCCAGCCCGGTGAAGTCGGGGTAGAGGTAGAAGCCGCCCTGCGGCGCGTCCACCCGTACACCCGCCCGGACGAACCTCTCGTGCACCGCCCGCGCCACCGTGCCGTGCAGCCTGCGGCTGTCGTCGATCCGCTCGACGAGCTCGGCGGGCTCGGTGTAGGCGTAGGCCGCCGCCTGCTGGACGGGGGCCGCGGGGCTGGACCAGATCTCGCTGGCCACGGCGAGCAGCCGGTCGCGCAGCGCCACGGACGGGAGCCGGGCGACGCCGATCCGCCAGCCGCCGAGGGCGAGGCTCTTGCTGAGCCCGCTGGTGATCACGGTGCGTTCGGGGGCCAGGTCGGCCGGGCTGAGGAAGCGCGCGGCGGGGTCGTGGACGAGATCGCGGTAGATCTCATCAGAGATGATCATGAGATCGAGGTCGCGGGCGACCTCGGCGATCCGCCTGATCGTGTGCGCGGCGGCCAGCGTGCCGGTGGGGTTGTCGGGCAGCGTGACCAGCAGCGAGCGCACCTCGCGCCCCTGGGAGCGCGCGTGCAGGACCGCGGAGGCGACCCGCTCGGGGTCCGGCACCCCTCCCTCGCCGGGGGGCGCCGGTACGAGCAGGGGACGTGCCCCGACCAGGTCCGCCTGGGCGGCGTAGCTGACCCAGCTCGGCATCGGCAGCACGATGTCGCCGCCGATCGCCAGCAGCAGGCCGTACAGGAGGGACTTGCTCCCGGGGCCGCAGACCACCAGCTCCGGATCGGTGGGCAGGCCCCGCCGGTGCCAGTATCCGGCCGCCGACTCGCGCAGCGCGGCCGCCCCGGCCACCGGCCCGTATCCGTTGTGCTCGGAGGCGGCGATCAGCCGCTCGCGCAGCGCCGGATGAACGGGCAGACCGGCCTCTCCGAAGGCCAGGTGCAGCACGCGCTCACCGGCGCGCCGTCTTCGTTCGATGTCCTCGTTGGCCGCCAACGTGGCGGAGAGCGTCACGTTCATGGGGAGTCCTCTCGCTCATTGCGGAACGTTCCCAAGCGTGGTGGGCTGTAGGCATCAGCACAAGCTTTGGTTACTGTGGGTAGGCATAAGGAAGTCTGATGCTCGATCTGCGCCGTCTGGTGGTGATCTGCGAGTTCGCCCGCCGGGGAAGCATCGCGGCCACCGCCGCCTCCCTCGGCTACAGCCCGTCGGCGGTCTCCCAGCAGCTGGCGGCCCTGGAACGGGAGGCCGGGGCCGTGCTCCTCGACCGGACCGCGCGCAGCGCGGAGCTGACCGACGCCGGGCGCCGCCTGGTCGAGCACGCCGAACGGATCCTGTCCATGGTCGAGACCGCCGAGTCCGACCTGTCCGCCCAGGCGGCGACCCCTTCCGGCCGGGTCACCGTCACCGCCTTCCCCACCGCCGCGGTGGCCTTCGCGCCCGCCCTGGCCCGGACGCTGCGCCGGCACACCGCGCTGACCCTGCGGATGGGTCAGGGACGCTCCGGGCGGGGGATGCGCGAGGTCCAGTCGGGCGAGGTGGACATCGCCCTGGTGGACGACTGGTACGGCCGGGTGCGCGAGTCCGACACGCTGCGGGTCTTCCCGCTGCTGCACGATCCGCTGGTGCTCGTGGTGCCGCGCAAGCACCGTCTCGCCTCGCTGGACGAGCCCGTGGACCTGCGGGAGCTCCGTGACGAGCCGTGGATGGCCACCCCGGACGGCGAGCCCTCCCGCCTGGCCGTCGACCGCCTGCTGGCCGACTTCGGCGGCGCCCAGCCGGTGCCGTGGGAGTTCGAGGGCCTGGGCACCATCCTCGGCCTGGTCGCCAAGGGCATCGGCATCGCGGCCGTCCCCGCCCTGGCCCTGGCCTCCGGGGTCCGCGGCATCGTCGTCCGCGAGTTTCCCGGCGCCCCGGTCGGCCGCGACGTCCACGCCGTCGCCCGCGCCTCCGGCGTCCACCGTCCCGCCGTCTCCGTCACCCTGCGCGCCGTCCACGTCGCCGCCCGCCTGCTGGCCGCCGACCTGGAGGCGGTGGAGCTCGCCGCCCGGTAACGTCGGGGGCGTGCCTCCCTCCTACGCGCTCGAGCGACTGCTGTCGGCCGGCGGGACGAAGACAGTGGCCGGGGTCGACGAGGTCGGGCGAGGGGCCTGGGCCGGGCCGGTGGCGGTCTGCGCGGTCGTCACGGACCTGTCAGAGCCGCCCGCGGGCCTGACCGACTCCAAGATGCTCAGCCCCGCCCGCCGTGCGTCCATGGTGGCCGAGATCACCGGCTGGGCGGCCGGGATCGGGTACGGCGAGGCGTCGCACGAGGAGATCGACGAGCTCGGCATGACCGAGGCCCTGCGCCGGGCGGCCAGACGGGCGCTGGCGGAGCTGCCGGTCAGGCCCGACGCGGTCATCCTCGACGGCAAGCACGACTACCTGGGTGCGCCGTGGCCGGTCCGGTGCGAGATCAAGGGTGATCTGTCCTGTGTCTCCGTGGCCGCCGCCTCGGTGATCGCCAAGGTCCGCCGCGACGCCTACATGGCCTCACTCGGCCTGGCGGACTACGGTTTCGCCGACAACGCGGGCTACCCCTCCCCGGTTCACCAGAAGGCCCTGGCCGAGCTCGGCCCGACCGAGCACCACCGGCTGTCCTGGTCCTACCTGGACGACCTGCCCCGCTGGCGCCACCTCAAGAGACACCGCAACCCCCTGGCCGGAGAGGGGCAGCTCGGGCTGTTCGGCTAGGAAAGCCGCCCGCCGGCCGAGCCACCAGGTGGTTCAAGCTGTTTCGCGGAGTCGGGGTTGATCAGCCAGAGAAGGTCCAGCGCATGCCTTTCCAGGGTGGGGACATCGACTTTGGACGTTTTCCAGACCGCGCTGAGGTCTATCGAGAAGTAGGCATGGGCGAGGATGTTCCGGAGGCCCCGGATGGATCGCCAGGCGACCTCGGGACGCCTGGCTCTGGTGGCTTCGCTTATGCCGTTCGCGGCTTCGCCGATGTTCATGATCTTCCACTGCACGGCTGACTGCAGCTGCTCGTCATGGAGCCACTGATCTTCCTCTACGCCCTTGAGGAAGGTCGCGATGGATCGCGCGGACTTGACGATGTCGGCGAGGTAGAGCTCGTCACGCCGCGTAGAGGACTCGGGCGTCATGCAGGATCTGATCCTTGATCGTCTCGTTGAGGTAGCGCTTGGCCACCAGGTCGACGGGGCGGTCGAAGAGAGCCTCCAGCTCCTCCTGAAGCGTCATGATCTCAAGGAGGCCGAGCGGGGCGCCCTCGGCGTGGACGTAGAGGAGGTCGAGGTCGCTGTCCGGCCGCTCCTCTCCTCGCGCGGCGGATCCGAAGACGGACAGCTCGCTGATGCCGAACTGCTGGCACAGCTCGGTAAGCCGTGCTTTCACCGCGTCAAAGTCCATCTCCGCCTCCCTCTCCATCGTGCCATGCGTCCTGGTCCGAACTCGGTGGTGTGACGTTCTTTCTCGGAATGACGACGATCTCGCTGTCCATCTCCGCGAAGGCGACGTCGTCGCCTGTCCGGGGTCCTGGATCTCCGCGGGGTCCGGTCGGAACGGCGATCCGGCCTTCCCTGTCCACGCGCGCCGTTTCAAAGTACTCACCATGCGTATCGGTGTCTTTCTGATTGCGGCCGGGTTCCCGGGGCGGGAGCCGGGGGCGGTGTTGCGGGAGACGGTGGAGGCGGTCGTCGCCGCCGAGGAGGCGGGGTTCGACGACGCGTGGATCGCCGAGCACCACTTCATGCCGTACGGCGTGTGCCCGTCGGCGGTGACGCTGGCCGGGGTGGCGCTGGGCCGTACCTCGCGGATCCGGGTCGGGACGGCGGTGAGCGTGCTGTCGACCCGGCACCCGGTCGACCTCGCGGAGCAGGCGGCGGTCCTCGACCAGGTCTCCGGGGGGCGGTTCACGCTCGGTGTCGGGAGGGGCGGGCCGTGGGTGGACCTGGAGGTGTTCGGGACGGGGCTGGCGCGGTTCGAGCGCGGCTTCGCCGAGTCGCTCGACCTGCTGTGCACGGCCCTGGGCCGGGAGACGGTCTCGGCGGACGGGGAGTTCTTCCGGTTCAGGGAGGTGCCCATGGTGCCCGCGGTCCGGCTCCGGCCGGTCGTCGCCTGCACCTCGCCGGAGACCGTGGCGCTCGCCGCCGATCGCGGACTGCCGATGCTGCTGGGCATGCACATCGGGGACAAGGAGAAGGCCGCCATGCTCCGCGACTACCGGGAGGCGGCCGTACGGCGGGCACCGGGCGGCCGGGAGGGCGGGGAGCCCGGCGGGCGGGGACCTGGCGCCGGAGGGGCCGGCGGGGAGGCGGTCCGGGGGCCCGGCGGGGGGCTGGGCGGGCCGGCGGGGCCGCCCTCGCCCGGGCACGTGGCGGCGGTCGTGGGGCACGTGGGCGACTCGACGGCGCAGGCCGTCAGGGAGCTGAAGGAGGCCATGCCACGGTGGCTGGAGCCGGGGCTGGCGGGATACGTGCCGGTGGACGGCCGGCCGCGGCCCCGGCGCGACATCGGCCGGTATGTGGACTTCCTGTGCGACACGCACCCCGTCGGCTCGCCCGGCCACTGCGTGGAGAGGATCACCCGGACCGTGGAGGCCACCGGGCTGCGGCACCTGATCCTCATGGTCGAGGGCGCGGGCGAGCAGGCCCGCACCCTCGGCAACATCAGGCGGCTCGGGGCGGAGGTGCTGCCCCGGGTCCGTGGAGGGCGCCTCTAACAGTCGACCAGTTCGGGCGTCTGGTTGAGGATCTGGGACCTGGCGGTGACGAACTCCGCGTGGGCCTCGGTGGCCGACGGGTCGAAGACCGCGACCCGGTGGCAGTTCTGGAAGGCCAGCCGGACCCCGAAGTGCCGCTCCAGGGCGCCGCGCATGGAGTCGCTGGCGAGGCAGCGCAGGAGCTGGCCGCGGGCGCTCTCGTCCGGCGGCGGGACGGTGTTGTCGGCGAACTCGGCGCCGCTGCGGTCACGCTGCTCGACCAGCTCGCTGATCACCGACCAGGCGTAGGGCAGGGAGTCGCGGACGCAGGCGACGAATGCCTCGTCGTCCACGTCACCGGCTTTCGCCTGATCGAGAAGATCGTTCGAAACGGTCAGCGACATGCTGCGTTCTCCTCTCAGAAGGGGATCGTTCAGACACTAGGTCGGGCCCGCTGAGCGCTCCATCTAGCGCAGGAGCGACACTCGCGTGGGCCCGAAGACGAAGTCGGGGTCGATCTGGGCGGCGAGGTCCTCCCCGGTGGCCCTGTCCGCCCAGGCCGCGGCGTTCCTGAGATGGAACTCCACGGCCTGGCGGCCGAACCGGGGCCAGTCCTTCTCCTGGGCGTCAAGGTGCTGCAGGAGCCTGCCCAGGGCCTCGGTGTTGGCCGGCTCCAGGTCCTCCAGGGTGAAACGGCGCCCCTGCTCCATCGCCCGGACCGCCGCCGAGTGCTCCAGGCACACCAGCAGGTCCTCGCCGACGTGCTCGCGCAGGAACTCGACGTCCTCCGGCCCGTGCACCTTGTTGCCCACCACCGCCACCGGCACGCCGTAGCCGGCCGCGTAGTCGCGGTATTGCCGGTAGACCCCCACGCCCTGCCGGGTCGGCTCGGCCACCAGGAACGTCATGTCGAAACGGGTGAACAGCCCCGAGGCGAAGGAGTCGGCCCCGGCGGTCATGTCGACCACCACGTATTCGCCCGCCCCGTCGACGAGGTGGTTGAGATACAGCTCCACCGCGCCGACCTTGGAGTGGTAGCAGGCCACTCCGAGGTCGTCGTCGTCGAACGGGCCGGTCACCATCAGCCGCGCTCCGTCCGGGGTGGCGGCGGTGAAGGCGGCGTGGATCGGGTCGTCGGGCTCCTCCAGGCGCAGCAGCCGCGAGCCGCGGCCGGGCGGGGTGGTCTTGACCATCGTCGCGGCCGAGGAGATGCGCGGGTTGACCCCGCGCAGGAACTCCTTGATCTCGCTCAGGTGCGCGCCCATCGGCCGGGGCAGCGCGCCCTCCGCCACACCCAGGGCCATGCCCAGGTGCTGGTTGATGTCGGCGTCGATCGCGACGACCGGCCGGCCCAGGCGGGCGGTGTATCTCGCGAACAGCGCCGACACGGTCGTCTTGCCGCTGCCGCCCTTACCGACGAATGCCACCCTCACGACGACGATCCAATCTGATTATGAAAATCATTGCAACCTCTGACCGTGGTTATCATGCCACGGTCGGTGAGCGCGCGTGACGGGTACGGCGAGGAAAGGGATCGGGAGGCGGCCGGTGGCGTGGTTGATTCTGGTGGTGTCCGGAGCGATGGAGACGGCCTGGGCGGTCGCCCTGGAGAGATCCGACGGGTTCTCCAGGCCGCTGCCCACCGTGATCTTCGTGGTGACGCTGGTCCTGAGCATGGCCGGGCTCGGCTACGCGTTGAAGTACATCCCGGTCGGCACCGCCTACGCGGTGTGGGTCGGGATCGGCGCGGTCGGCACGGCGCTCGTCGGCATGCTCTGGCTCGACGAGCCGTCGTCAGCGGCCCGGATCGCCTGCCTGCTGCTGGTGGTGGCCGGGATCGTCGGCCTGAAGGTCTTCCACTGACCGGCGCGGGTCCCGCGGCCCCTTCACCGCCTGGTCGTACTGGGCGTGGCCGGGGCTCACCGCCTGGTCGTACTGGGCGTGGCCGGGGCGGGCGTCGGGGAGCGCGTCCTTGGCGATGTGGGCGAGGGTGATCTCGGTGAGCAGCGTCTCCTCGTGCTCGCGCAGCAGGCTCCACACGTCGGCCAGGGGCCCGGCGACCCCCGGGTAGCCGCCGTGCTGGGAGTGCTCGGGGTTGCCCTCGACCACCATGACCACATCGGCCAGGGTGATCTCCTCGGCCGGCCGGGCCAGCCAGTAGCCCCCGTCGGGGCCGCGCTGGCTGTGGATGAGCCCGGCCCGCCGCAGTTGCAGCAGGATGTTGTCCAGGAACCTCCGGGGGATGTTCTGCGCCACCGCGATCTTCTCGGCGGGCACGGGGCCGGGCGGCGCGGCGGCCAGTTCGGTGGCGGCCCGCAGCGCGTACTGGGTTCTGGCGGAGATCCGCATGTCGTCAGTTGCGCACCTGCTGGAGGCCCCAGCGGCGGCGCAGGGAGTTGTCGGCCGTCTCGAACAGCAGGTCCACCCCGATGCCGATGACCAGAATAATGATCATGGTGGCGAGCAGGCCGGCCGAGTCGGCGAGCTCGCGGTCGTAGTAGAGCCGCTCGCCCAGCGAGGACTGGTGGGCGATGATGACCACCAGCTCGCCGGCCATCAGCGAGCGCCAGGCGAAGGCCCAGCCCTGCTTGAGCCCGGCGAGGAACGACGGCAGCGACGCCGGCAGGATCACGTGGCGGTAGAGCTGGAGGCGGCGGAAGCCGAGCACGTGGCCGGCGCGCAGCAGGATCGGCGGCGTGTAGTCCACCCCGCCGATCAGGCCGTTGGCGATGGACGGCGCGGCGCCGAGGATGACCACGAAGGTGATCGCGCTCTCGGTCAGCCCGAACAGCAGGATGGCCAGCGGGAACCAGGCGATCGACGGCATGGTCTGCAGGCCGGTGATCAGCGAGCCGAAGGCGGCCCTGAGCACCCGGACCCGGGACACCAGCGCTCCTATGACCAGCCCGGCCAGCACCGACACGGCGAAGCCGGACACCGCGCGACGCATCGTCACGCCGATGGCCTCCCAGTATTCGCCGCTGGTCAGGCGGTCGGCGAGGACCGGGACCACGTCGGTCGGCCCGGCGAAGACGTAGTCCGGCCAGAAGCCGGCCCACACCACGCCCTGCCAGATCGCCAGCACCATGCCGGCCGCCAGCGCCATCGGCCAGACGCGGCCCCAGATCCGGGGGGCGAGTCTGCTGCGCGTGCCGCCGCCCAGCTCCAGGGCGTCGAGCCCGGCGAGCTGCCGGGCATGGGCGTCGGGGGTCACCTGGTCAACGGCCATGGCGCATCACCTCCTCGCGCAGGCGGCCGGTTATGGCTCCGGCGATCTCGGCCACCTCCGCCGAGTCGGTGCGGCGGGGCCGGTCGAGGGTGACCGCGAAGTCCTCGACGACCCGGCCGGGGCGGCTGCTGAGCAGGACCACCCGGTCGCCGAGCCGTACGGCCTCGCGGACGTTGTGGGTGACGAACAGCACGCTGAGGCCGCGCTCGCGCCAGATCCGCTCCAGCTCGTCGTGGAGCAGGTCGCGGGTCATCGCGTCCAGGGCGCCGAACGGCTCGTCCATCAGCAGCACGTCCGCGTCCTGGGCGAGCGCGCGGGCCAGGGACACCCGCTGGCGCATGCCGCCCGACAGCTCGTGCGGGCGCTTGGCGCCGAAGCCGCCCAGATGGACGATCTCCAGGAACTCCCCCGCCCTGGCCTGACGGTCGCGCTTGGCCACGCCCTGGACCCGCAGCGCCATCTCGACGTTGGCCGAGACGGTGAGCCAGGGGAACAGGGCGGGTTCCTGGAACATCATGGCGATCTTGCGGCCCTCGGTGCCGATCCGGCCCGCCGTGGGGCTGTCGAGCCCGGCGACCAGGGAGAGCAGCGTGCTCTTGCCGCAGCCGGAGGCGCCGAGCAGGCAGACGAACTCGCCCGGCTCGACGGAGAGCGAGACGTTGTCGAGGGCCAGGAGACCGTTCCTGCCCTGGCCGTAGATCTTGGAGACGCCGTCCAGTCGGACCGCGGGCTCGCCGCCCGCGGTCCGGCCTTCCGTCCGCTCCCTGAGCGGAGCTGTCATGTGCCCTCCTCCTGGGGGGACCTGGGGGGACCGATCGGGCGTTTACCTGTCGACGACCGCGGTCTCGCCCTTGGCCTTGAGGATCTTGTTGAGGGGGTTGAGGTCGTAGATGCCGTTCAGGTCGACCGGCTGCAGCAGCCCGATCTTGATCGCGTGGTCCGCGCTGCCGATCAGCGAGGAGGCGATCGGGTCGTTGGTGAAGGTGATGTTCTTGAAGACGCTGTCGAGGACCTCCTGCTTGAGCGGCTTGCCGCTCAGCTTCTCCAGCGCGCTGTTGACGGTCTTGGCGGCGTCGGCCGGGTCGGCGTTGATCGCGGCGTTGGACTCGACGTGCCCTTCGAGGAGCTGCTTGACCGTCTCGGGGTGCTGGGCGGCGAACTCCTGGCGGACGATCAGGTGGGTGATGACGAACTGCTTGTCCGGCCAGAGGTCGCGCTCGTCGACGAGGATCTTGCCCTTGCTCTCCAGGACCAGGCGGCTGGCGAACGGCTCGGGCACCCAGGCGCCGTCGATGTCGCCGGTGGCGAAGGTCTGCAGGGTCTGCGAGTTCTCCTGCGGGACGATGTTGACGTCGCCGCCGCCCTTGGTGTCGGTCTTCAGGCCCTTCTCCTGCAGCCAGTAGCGCAGGGCCACGTCCTGGGTGTTGCCGAGCTGCGGTGTGGCGATCTTCTTGCCCTTGAGGTCCTCGACCCCGTTGATCTCGGGCTTGACGACCAGGTAGACGCCGCCGGAGGCCGAGCCCGCGACGATCTTGATCGCCTTGCCCTTGGACTTGGCCCAGGCGTTGATGGCCGGGTTGGGGCCGATGTAGGTGGCGTCGACCGCGCCCGAGAAGACCGCCTCGATCGCGGCCGGGCCGGCGTTGAAGGTGCTGGTCTTGAGCTTGGTGGCGCCGAGGTGCTTGGCGAACAGGCCCTTCTCGATGCCGACCAGCGCCGTGGAGTGGGTGATGTTGGGGAAGTATCCGAGCCGGACCTCCGCGAGCTTGTCCCCGCCGCCGGCGGAGGCCGCCGTCCCCGTCGTCTCCGAGCCCCCGCAGGCGGTCGCCAAGGTCGTGAGCGCCAGGGCGGCCAGTGCGGCCACCACCCCGCGGACCCTGCGAGCGTTCATGACTACTCCCTAATTCCTACTTAATAAGTCGGTTATGCGTATATAAGAACCCGCACTGCCTACCAGTCAAGTAGGAATCATGGAGAATGGTCCATCGTTACCGCTCTGTGTTCTTCCGTGCCGTCTCGGTCACTCCCGGGCCGGGCCGCGGCCGCGGAGGAGAGACGGGGGCGCCTGTGCCGGACCGGTCCGGCACAGGCGCGGTAGGGGCCGGGCCGCGCGTCAGCCGCAGGCGAAGTCAAGGGTGATGGCGCCGTGCACGTCGTCCTTGCGGGGAATCTTGGTGGAGCCGGCCCTGGACGGCTTGGCGGCGTCGGCTGCCGACTTCGCCAGGATCGAGCTGACCTTGTGCTTGATCAGACGGTAGTCGGGGTCAGCGGTGTTGATCAGCGGGGGGACGAACTGGAAGCTCTTGATCCTGGAGTCCTTCACCTTGTCGGACAGGTCGATCAGGTTCGGCAGCAGTCCCTGCGGGATGTCGGTGGAGACGGCGTGCACCGTGGCGTCGGCCAGCTTCTCGAAGCTCCGCAGCACCGTCACCGGGTCGGCCTGTTTGGCGACGGCGTTCATCAGGCACTTCTGCCTGCCCATCCGGACGTAGTCGTCGCTGTAGGTGCGGGCCCGGCCGAACCAGAGCGCCTCCTCGCCCGACAGCTTCCGGGTGCCCGCCTGGATCAGGCCCTCGTTCTCCCTGCCGTACACGATGGGCTCCTTGACGGTGACCTTCACCCCGCCCATCGCGTCGATGATCGCGGCGAAGCCGCTCATGTCGACCATCGCGTAGTGGGTGATGTCGAGCCCGGTGATGTCGCTGAGCGTCCTCTTGAGCAGGGTCGGGCCGCGCTGGCCCTTGGGGACACCCGGGACCATGCTGGGATAGTCCTCGGCGTACTGGAAGACCTCGTTGAGCAGGCCCGGGCTGTAGGGGGGCTCGCCCCCGAAGCCGTAGGGGAACTGCTGGCGGGGCGGTCCGGCCGGCATCGGGACGTGCTCCAGGTTCCTCGGCAGGCCGAACAGCACGGTGTCGCCGGTCCGGGTGTCGATGCTGGCGACGGTCATGCTGTCGGTGCGCACGCCGGGCCTCTTGGGCGCCGCGTCGGCGCCGATCAGCAGGATGTTGACCCGCTCGCGGCCCTTCCAGGGGTCCACCGGGATCGGGGCGGTGGTGGCGGCGAACACCGAGGTGACCACGTGCTGGGAGACGAAGGCCAGGCGGGCGGCGTAGACCATCGGGGTGACCACCACGACGCACAGCAGGCCGACCGCGAGGGCCGAGAGGTAGCGGGCGGGGCGGGTCAGCGACTCCGGGCGGACCAGTTGGTAGGAGCGGACGACCACGGCCACGGTGGCGGCGGCCAGCAGCAGGGCGCCCAGCGCGAAGCTCCACAGCCAGGCCGGCTGCACGGCCAGGGAGAGCAGCTCCGTCCTGACCCTCAGCAGGGTGACCACGATGGCGGTGACGAGGGTCAGATAGATCCCCATCAGGAGGGCGCCCGTCACGCGCCGGCCCACCCACAGGTGGGCCAGACCCCACAGAGCGGCTGAGCCCAGTGTCAGCGCCAGGCCCGTTCCGATGCTCTGACCACCCCGTTTACCTGCCATCTTTCTAACATCTCCTGTCCGTGGGATCCACGTGTCACAGGTTAGTAACGGTTGTCGGATGAATGGGCTATGTTGCTGCGCGACGCGCGGAGAAGTCCAGGTCAAGCTTCGGTGAGTGGAGCCTGACGTTTCGGGCGATCGCTGATCTCCAAATTGCGGTCAAAAAGGACACCTGCCGGGTTTTTGCAGGTGGGGATGGGGATTCCCAGGTAAGGCCGGGGAGGGGGATCCTGTGCGAGCGGTAATCAGTGCGATCTTGATCGTGCTCGGCTGCGTCGCCGCGCCGCTCGCTCTCACCGGGCTCTGGGTGGCGGGCGACATCGCCGACACCGATCGCTACGTCGGGAACATGGCCCCGCTGGCCACCGACCCGGACATCCGGGAAGAAGTCGTCGAACACGTCACGGTCGCGATCACCGGACCGCTCCGGAAACGGACGCCCTCGCCCGCCGAGGACCTCGTCCGCACGCTGGTGGAGGGGGTCGTCGCCGGTGAGGGCTTCCCCACCCTCTGGGAGGACGCCAACAGGGTGGCGCACCGGCAGCTCGTCGCGGTCCTGTCGGGCGACGGCGGCCAGGGGGCGCCGGAGGACGGCACCGTCAGCATCGACCTCACCCCGGTGTACGACCGGGTCAGGGCCCCGGTGGACGACCTGATGAAGCAGGAGCTGGGCGCCCCCCTCCCCGCCCTGCGCCCGGTGATCGAACTGTCCTCCTCCGCCGACCTGGTCAGGGTGCGGGCCGTCTACACCTGGTCGCTCAGACTGAAATGGGTGCTGCCGGTCCTGTCCGTGGCCTTCCTCGTGGCGGGGGTGGCGCTGGCGGGCGACCGGATGAGGGCGCTGCTGGGAGCCGGTCTCGGCCTGGCCGCGAGCATGCTCGTGCTGGCCGCCGGTCTGGCCGTGATCCGCGACGTCTACCTGCCCGAATACCTGAGCAGCGCGATGTCGGACGCCGCCGCCACCACCGTCTTCGACACGCTGACCGGATCCCTGAGGGCCGGCCTGCGCGTGATCTTCGCTGTCGGCCTGGCCCTGGCCGGGACGGCCTTCTTCCTGGCCCACCGGGCGCGGCGGGCCGGCCGCCGTCACCAGCCGGCGGCGCCCGCGAACGACGTCGCCGCGGGCTGAAAGCCCAGCCGGTCACGGGCGGCGGTGATGTCGAGGGTCCGCTCCACCGCCAGGTGACCCGCGGCGTAGCGGGTCAGCCGGGGCGGACGCGGGCGGCCGAGCAGACGGAAGGCGGTCTCGGCGGCGGCGGCGAGGGGTCCGACCAGCTTGAGGGGCAGATAGTACGGCTCGGCGTCGATGCCGCGTTCGCCGAGGATCGCGCGCAGGGCGTCGTCGAGGACGACCGGCCGGGCGTCGGTCACGTTGAAGACGCCGTTGCCGACGGGGCCGGCGGCGGCCAGCAGGCAGGCCCGGACCAGGTTGTCCACCGAGGTCAGGCTGACCAGCTGGCGCCCGTCGCCCACCGCCAGGAGCCTGTTCCCCCGGACCGCCCCCAGGACCCGGGGGAGCAGGGTCGTGTCGCCCGGCCCGTAGACGGCGTGCGGCCGCAGGACGACCGCCTCCCCCAGGACCCGCTCCGCGGCGGCCTTGGCGGCGCCGTAGGCGTTGACGTACCGGCTGACCGGGGCCAGGTCCTCGGTGGCCATGACGGTCGGCCGGAACGGGTCGTAGACGCTGGCCGTGCTCACGTGCACGAACCTGGCCCCCGGGAAGGCCGCGGCCGCGTTGCGGGTCCCGTCCACGTTGGCCGCCCAGATCTCCTCCGGCGGCCCCCAGTCGGTGACGCTCCCGGCGCAGTGGACCACCACGTCCACCTCCGGCAGCTCCGGCCGGCCGCCCAGGAGATCCCAGGACGTGTACGGCGCGCCGCCCACATGGCCGGGTGCCACCGACGGCCGCCTGCCGAAGGCGGAGACCTCCCACCCCTCGGCCACGGCCGCGCGGCAGACCGCCCCGCCGACGAATCCCGACGCCCCCGTCACCCCGACCCTCAGCACGTCGCGCCCCCTGTCCCGGGCAGGCCCCCGGTCCCCCGCTCAGCCACGGCGGGTGACCAGGTCGCGGAGGGCGGCGCGGTCGAGCTTGTCGGCACGGCCGGAGCGGGGGAAGGCGTCGAGGGGTTCGACGCGGTCGGGGAGGGCCGCGGCGTCCATGATCGCCGGGAGGGCCTTCCTCAGCCGGCTCCCGTCGTAGCCGTCGGCGGGGATGACGGCCAGCACGACCTCCTCGTCCCCGGTCTCGGGGTCGGCGAGCCCGACGATCGCGGCCTCGGCCACTCCGGGCAGCGCGGCCACGGCCGGCTCGTAGAGGCCGGGGTAGATGTTCACCCCGTCGCGGAGGATCATGTCCTTCTTCCGGCCGAGCAGGACGAGCCGGCCGTCCTCGACACGGACCAGGTCCCCGGTGGCGATCTCCTCCAGCGGGTCCTCGCCGAGATAGCGCCGGGCGAGGTGCGGCCCGGAGACGAACAGCTCGCCGTCGTCCGCGATCCGGACGCCGACCCCCGGCAGGGGCGCCCCGAGCAGGTCGCCCTCGGACTGGGCCAGCTTCTCCCGTGCCGAGGCGATCGCGATCGGCAGCGCCTCGGTCATCGCGTAGACCGACAGCACCTCCGGCCCGGACTCGACCGCCCGGCGGAGCACGGCCGGGGGCGCGGGGGCCGCGCCGAGCAGCAGGTAGCGCAGGGTCGCGGGCAGTTCGGGCGCCCGGCGGAGCAGCCTGTCCAGGTGCACCGGGACGGCGAAGGCGTGGGTGGCCCCCCGGGCGGCCAGTTCCCCGGCGAGGTCCCCGCCCCCGGGCAGCGACCAGGTTGCCCCGGCCAGGAGCGCCGGCAGCCCCAGCATGAGCTGGTCGGTGTGCACGACGTCGCCGGGGCCCAGCGGGAACGCGCTCCGGAAGAGCGTCAGCCCCGCGGCCAGGGACCCCCGCGTGTGCACCACGCCCCGGGGCCGCGCGGTGGTCCCCGATGTGAAGATCACCGCCGCCGGCTGGTCCGCGGTGGGGGCGGCGGCGTCCGGGGCGTCGGCGCCCGGCGTCCGGAGGATCCGGGACAGGCGCAGGGCTCCCCGGGGGACCCCGGGCAGCCAGGGGCCCGTGTGGAGGTGGCGGACGGGGTGTCCCGGAAGGGGGTCGCGGAGGTTGGGCAGCAGCAGGCCGCGGCGGCGGGCCAGGCCCTTGAGCGGGCCGCTCAGGGTGTAGAGCAGGGACTCGGCGACCACCCACCTGGGCCGGGTGGCGGCCATGCGGGCGGCGAGCACCTCGGGGGCCAGCCCGGGGTCGGCGAGCACGAGCGTCCCGCCCGCCGCCACCGCCCCCAGCGCGAGCGCGACCGCGTCCACCCCCGGCCGCACCGCGAACAGCACGCCGTCCCCGGGCCGCAGCCCGGTCATGGCGCCGCGGACGGCGTCCACCCGGCGGGCCAGCTCGCCGTAGGCGATCTCGCGGCCGCGGCCGTCGATGATGGCGGTCCGTCCGGGCTCCCGGCCGGCGGTGGCCATGATCCCGGTGATGATGTCGTCGTTCATGTCGCGGCGATCCACAGGTGTTCGTAGGTGGGGATGAGGACCCTCCTCGCGGCGCGCCGCCGTACGACGCGCACGCGGTGGGTGAGCAGCACCGACGCCACCGCCCGGATCTCGGCCAGGGCCAGGGGGTAGCCGATGCAGAAGTGCGGGCCCGCGCCGAACCAGAGCCTGCGCAGCTCGGGCGGGTGCCCCCGGGAGGGGTCGAACGGGCCGTACGCCCGGGCGCAGTTGTGGGTCACGATCAGCACCCGGTCGCCGGGCCGTACCGCCACCCGGCCGATCCGCGCGGCCGCGCCCACCGAGCGCAGCATCACCGGCGTCGGGGTGGTGATCCGCATGGCCTCCTCGATCACCTGGTCGAGGTCGTCCACCCGCGTCCGGTGGTCGTGCAGGAGGGCGATCAGCCGGGGCACGAAGGTGGCGACGGTCTCGGTGCCGGTCAGGAAGAACGCGCCGGCCGCGCCCCTGGCCTCGGCGGCGGACAGTCCCTGCGCGCGCATCCGGCCCATGACGGTGGAGTCGTCCCCGGCCTCGTAGGCGGCCTGCGCGATGTCCCCGATCCCGTCCAGCACCCGCTTGGCGACCGCCACCTGCCGCTCCCGCAGCCGCCGGGACCTCAGCGAGACCATCGAGACGACCCGCTCCCCGTCGGCGAACAGCTCGCGGGCGCGGGCCTCGGAGACGTCGCCCAGTCCGATCACCCGGCAGATCACCGCCCCGGCCATCACCCGCATGGCGTCGACCAGGTCGATCGTCTCCCCGCGCCCCAGCCGCGCGGAGAGGGCCTCCAACGGCTCCCGCAGCACGTCGGTGACCAGCGCCGAGACGTAGGCGGAGGTGAACAGCGGCATCAGCTTGCGGCGCAGCGCCAGGTGACCGGGGCCCTCCATGTTGAGCAGCACCGATGGGCCGAGCACCGGCGTCCACAGGTCGCCGGGCGATCCGGGGCCGTCCTTGCGGAAGCGCTCGTCGGTCAGCACGGCGCGCGCGGTGGCGGCGTCGTTGACCACGACCCCCAGTCCGGGGACGCGGACCACCGGCCCCAGACGGGCCAGCAGCCGCATGAGCGGATAGACGAAGGGATGCGCGGCCAGGTAGAGGCGGGCCTCGTGGTTCACCGGATATCGATCACTTCTGGACGGTAGCGATGGTCGGCGTACCAGGCCAGGGTGCCCGCCAGGCCGTAGGCCCGCAGCCGCCGGACCGAGCCGAAGACCACCACGTCGCGGCGCGAGCCGTAGGCGGTGGTGAGCTTGCGGACCCGGTTGACCAGGGCGCGGTCCTCGTGGACCTCCTCGATCGCGGTCCTCGGGAAGCCGCCCGCCCGCTCGTAGAGCGCGGCGGTGATGGCCAGGGTCGCGCCGGGCATCATCACGTACGGCCCGAGATACTCCGGCGAGCGGTTGCCGGGCCGGAAGCGGCCGAACGTCGCGGCCACGTCCACCACGAACGGGATGAACCGCCGCTCCCAGAACTTCAGCGGGAACTCGTCGGTCCGGGGCACGAGCCGGCCGCCGACCATCTCCAGCCCGTCGCCGAACGCCCGCCGGATGTTGCGCACCCAGTCGGGGCGGGGCAGGCAGTCGGCGTCGGTCCTGGCCAGATGGGTCGCGCCGTGCGCGATGGCGTGGCGCATCCCGGTGTCGGAGGCGGCGCCGGTACCCTTGCGGGTCTCGGTGATCACCTTGACGCCGTGCCGCCGGACGATCTCGACGGTGTCGTCGGTGCTCGCGTTGTCCACCACGACCAGCGTGAAGTCACGGTCGTCCTGCCCGGCCAGCGCCCGGAGCGTCGCCTCGATGCCGGCGGCCTCGTTGTAGGCCGGAACGATCACCCAGAGGTCCATCACATCTCCGCCAGCATCACGCCCGTGCTGATCCCGCC
>NZ_JBSFPS010000101.1:0-31813 GCF_053588315.1 Streptosporangium sp. NPDC003464
GACCCTGGGGAGTCGGCAACGGCGAGGTCATCGGCCTCGGCATCGAGGAGGCGGAGGCGGCCCTGGCCAGGACCCTGGGCCGCGGCGAGCGCGTCAAGCTCCTCGGTCTCGCCGCCATGCTCACCGCCTCCGGCCGATGACCCGGCGGTGCGGCGGGCCGGTGCCGGAGATCGGCGGGGCGGCCCGCCGCCGGACCGTCGGACCGCGCAGGCACGGACACGGCGACCCGGCCACCGCACCACGCAGGCATGGACAGGGCGCCCGGGAACGGCCGAGCATTGAGGGGCGAAGCCCGGCCCGCCCACGAGGAGCACCGCCATGCGCGTCACACTCGCCGACCCGTCGGCCCTGATCCCCGGCTTCGAGCAGACCCACCGCGAGCAGTCGGCGGCCTATCCGGCGACGGCGGCGACGGTGGGGTGGCAGCCGGTGCACACCGTCTACGTCCCCGCCGACCGGTTCGACGCGGGGACGGTGGCGGCGTGGGGTGAGGAGGCGCGGGACCTGCTCGGGCGGCACCTGTCCAGGAAGGACCTGGCCAGGCTCTTCGAGATGCACGAGCAGACCGCGAAGGCCGTGCACGAGAAGGTCGCCGCCAAGCTCGACCGGGAGCCGATCGAGGACCTGCGGGTGGACTTCGAGGACGGGTACGGCCTGCGTCCCGGGGAGGAGGACGGCCACGTCGCGCGGGCGGCGGAGGCCGTCGCGGCCCTGCACGCGGGCGGGACGCTCCCGCGCCGCTGGGGGCTGCGGGTGAAGTCGTTCGCCGACGGCGACCCGGTCCGGAGCCTGCGCACGCTGGACGGGTTCCTGACCGGGGTGATCGACCGGGTCGGGCACCTGCCGGGAGGGTTCGTGGTCACCTTCCCCAAGGTCCTGATGAGGGCCTACCTCGGCCAGTTCGCCGACTGCCTGGAGGCGCTGGAGCGGGGGCTCGGCCTCGCCGGGGGCACGCTCCGGTTCGAGATGCAGGTGGAGGCCACCCAGACGGTGCGCTTCCTCGACGCCGGCCTGGTCTCCTCGCTCGGGGGCCGGCTGGCCGCGGCGCACTTCGGCGTCTTCGACTACACGGCGAGCTGCTCCCTGCCCCCGCACGAGCAGCGGCTGGACCATCCGGCCTGCGACCACGCCCGGCACGTCATGCAGACGGCCTTCGCCGGGACCGGGGTGGAGCTGTCGGACGGCTCGCTGGCCGCCTCGCCCGCCTCCGACGACAGATACGTCGTGCGGAACCTGTGGTGGCGGCACGTGGCGCTGATCAGGCACTCCCTGAGCCACGGCTTCTACCAGGGCTGGGACATGCACCCCTCGCACCTGGTCAGCCGCTACGTCGCGGTCTACCACTTCCATCTGTCGCGCTACGAGGAGTACGCGCGGCGGGTGCGCGCCTGGGAGGAGCAGCGCGAGGCGGGCGGCGGCGTGATGGACGAGCCCGCCACGGTCAGGACGATGGCCGCCGCACTCCGGCGCGCCGACCTGGCCCTCGGGACGGCCTGACGGCCGTCAGTCGATCAGGGCGCGCCACCGGCGGACCAGGTGCGGGTCGACCGGGTCGGACCACGACGGCCGCACGGCGCTGCCGACGTGGAAGGCCCGCACGCCGTACTCCAGCAGCGCCGGGACGTGACCCGGCCGGAGCCCGCCGCCCGCCATGATCAGCGGGCCGTCGCCGGCCTCGCACCGGGTCTTGAGCAGCGCCAGTCCGTCGGCCACGCCGCTGGGCGCGCCCGAGGTGAGGACGGTGGCGAGGTTGGGCAGCAGCCGGACGGCCCGCCAGCCCGCCTGGAGGTCGGCCGCGTGGTCGACCGCCCGGTGGAAGGTCCAGGGCAGCGGGGCGACGGCGTGGATGAGCGCCTCGGTGGCGGCCAGGTCGACCGCCCCGGCGGAGTCGAGGAAGCCGAACACGAACCCGGCCGCGCCCGCCTCGGAGAGGGCCCTGGCATCGCGCCGCAGGCCCTCCAGCGACTCGGGCGTGGCCAGGAACGAGGGCTCGCCGCGCAACATCACCATCTGCGGCAGCGCGCACTCCTTGGAGATCGCCGCGACCGTCTCCACCGCGGGGGTGAGCCCGTCCGACGCCATGTCGACGACGATCTCCAGGCGGTCGGCACCGCCTTCTTCCGCCGCGACGGCGTCACGCACGTCGAGCGCGATCACCTCAAGCAAGGATCCGGTCATGGAGTGAGGCTATCGGATGACTTTGTCCTAGGATCGCCGTGGTTCAGACATGCTGCCTCACGGAGGATCCACGCAGGTCGACGAAGGGCAGCGCGGCACCGGCGGCACCGCCGCGCAGACCTCCGGCGCGCTGGAACAGCGCCCCCGAGGCACGGTGCGGCAGATCGACCGTGCGGAGGTGGGCGAAACGCTGGCCCCGATAGTAGTCCTGCAGTCGCGCGTTGTCCTTGGAGCAGTCAAGCCGGAGCCAACGCCTGCCCGTCGCCAGCACCCGCAGGCCCGCCCAGTCGAGCAGCGCCTCCCCCAGGCCGCGGCCGGAGTGGGCCCGCGCCACCGACAGCTTGTGGACGTAGAGCGCCGACTCCGGGCCGTCCTCGGCGGCCCAGAACTCGGGGTCGGCGTGGCCGTCCAGGGCGAGGGTGGCGGCGGGCCCCTCCTCGCCGTCCAGCAGATACATGGTCCCCTCCTCGATCAGCGGGGCGATGCGCTCGGCCGGGAAGCCTCCGGCGGGCCACTGGCGCACGCCGCGGCGGTTCAGCCAGCCGGCCGTCTCGGCGAGGAGCGCGAGCACTCCCGGGAGGTCGGCCCCGGTCGCCCTGCGCAGCGCGAGCCGGCGTGCGGTGGTGGGGTGGAAGGTGTCGGAGTGCATGATTGATCCCTTCGTTGCACTGGGTGCGGGAGTGGACACGGAAAGTGGCCGGATGATGGCGCGCGGTATCCATGCCCGGCTAGGCGGGACGCCTAGGGGTCTGAGGGGAGCGGCGGGAACAGGCCGCGCCTGCCCGTCCGGCCGGCGCGACCCGGTGGTCGCCCGCGGCGCGGACGGTGTTCGGGCCGCCCCGTCAGGGCGGCCACGGAGACGTCAACGGCTTTCCAGCTCGTATCTGATCAGGTGCTTGTCGGCGGGGAGCACCGACACGGCGACACGTACGGCGGTGTCGGTCTCGTCGTATCCGACCCGGACGTAGACGACCACGGGCGTCCCCGACTGGAGCTGGAGCCGCTCGGCCTCCGAGCTGGTGGGCATCCGCGCCCAGATGTCGTCCACCACGCGGACCTGGGGGTGGCCGAGCTCCTCCAGCACCCGGTTGGCGCCGCGCATGATGTCGCCGGGACGGGCGATCTCGGAGCCGGCGACCAGCGCCAGGGGGAAGTAGGAGTCGTTGGTGTTGTACGGCTGGCCGTCCACGAACCGGAGCCTGCGGCGGACCACGGCGAGCTCCTCGTCGGGCAGCTCCAGCCTGCTGGCGATCTCCTCGACGGGCTGCACGATCGAGACCTCGATCTCCTGGCTGGGCTCGCGGCCCTCCTGGGAGACCGCCCAGGCGAATGCCTCCCTGGTCTCCTCGGGCTGCGGCTGGAGCTCTCGCTGGGGGTGGATGAGCAGCGGGCGGCGCTCCCTGACCACGGTGCCCCTGCGCGGGGTGCGGGTGACCAGGCCCTCGTTGACCAGCTCACCGAGGGCGAGCCGCACGGTGTTACGGCTGACCTGGTGGGTCAGCATGAGCTCCGCTTCGGTCGGCAGCTGATCTCCCGGTCCGAGCGCACCGGAGTAGATGGTCCTCCGAAGCTCGGAGGCCACCAACTGATACAGCGTTGACCGTGCCATTTAGTCCCCTTTGTGCCAACAAAACTAGACGATCTGGTTCTAGCGGGGAACAGCCCCTTGACCCAACCTCCCAAGACCCGCATTATCCAATCGTTGGTACAAATCCATCGAAAGGTCGGCGAGGAGGTGAGACCGGTGCCGTCGATCCGCGCGGACGCGCCCTACCTGCCCTGGCGCGATCCCTGCGAGGCAACACGTTTACTGCGCTACGCGTTGCATCGCCAGGGATTCACCCACACCTACCAGAGCAACGGGAGCGGGATGTCCGTGCTTTCGGTGCTGACCGATCTCACCGTGTGGTGCAAGAGCGGCCTGTTCGTGTGGAGCGAGGCCGGCCGCGAGACCTCCCACCCGGCCGGCGACCCGGTCGGGGCGGCGCGTCTCATCTCACGCCACCACCGGTCGCCGGCCCGCGGTGCCCCCTCCGGGGAGAGGACGGGCCCCCGGGGCCACGCCTCTCCCCCCACCCGCTCCGCGCGCGATTAGCCGGTGCCAGGACCCCAACCCTCGCCGGGGTCCTCACACCGCCGCGCCGGGGACGGAGCGCGTCCTGGCGGGTCCCCCACGCCCGCCAGGGCGCGCTCCCGTCAGGACGCGCCCTCCGTCGGCTCCGGCGGCCCGTCCCGACCTCGACCGGACGTGCGGCCCGGGGCCTCCCCCGGCGCTCCCGGGCCGCACGTCCCCCGCGGCCGCGTCACTCCGCCGGCCGCCAGTTGATCAGGGACAGCTCCTCGTCCACCACGGCGAAGACCGCCCGGACGGGCCCGCCCGCGACCGGCGGCTCCGGCCAGTCCCAGTTGCCGTACATCACGCATTCGGGCGCGTCCGCCAGCCGTACCATCACCACGACGTAGGGCTCGGTCACCCCGGCGAGGAAGGGCTGGTGGCTGACGATCCAGCTCTCGACGCGGCCGGCCGGGGCGATCGGCCGCCAGTGCCACCGGCGGGTCCGGCAGCGGTGGCAGTAGGCCCGGGCCGGGAAGCGGAGCGTGCCGCAGGAGTCGCACTCCTGGACGGCGAACTCGTGCCGGGCGACCCGCTCCCACCACTCCGCCGAGTCGCGATCGGTGACCGGGCGCACGCTCACCCCTTCCGGAGGATCAGGGCCGAGGTGGCGGGCAGGATGTAGCCGGGCTGGGCGGTGGACAGGGCCACCTCGGCGCCCTCCACCTGCCGCTCGCCCGCATCGCCCCGCAGTTGCGAGACGGCCTCGGCGATGTGGTTGACGCCGTGCACGTATCCCTCGGACAGGAACCCGCCGTGCGTGTTGACCGGCAGCTCGCCGCCGAGCGCGGTGGCGCCGGAGGCGACGTACGGCCCGCCCTCGCCCTTGGCGCAGAAGCCGTAGTCCTCCAGCTGCACGATCACTGAGTAGGTGAAGCAGTCGTAGATCTCGGCCACGTCGATCTCGGCCGGACCGACACCCGCCTGGCGGTAGAGGCGGGGGGCCAGCTCGGCCGCGGCGGTCACCGTGACGTCCGCGCCGCCGCCGGACAGGAAGGAGTCGCCGCCGCCCCACGCCGCCGCGGAGATCAGCACGGGCGGCCGCCTCAGGTCACGGGCCCGGTCCGCGCCGGTGATGACGAGCGCGCAGGCCCCGTCGGTCTCCAGGCAGCAGTCGAGCAGCCGGAACGGCTCGGCGATCCACCGGCTGCCCAGGTAGTCGTCCAGGGTGATCGGGGTGCGCATGAGCGCGCGGGGGTTGCGCGCCGCGTTGGCCCGCTGCGTGACGGCGAGCCGGCCGAAGTGCTCGGGCCGCGTGCCGTACCTCGCCATGTGGGCGCGGGCGACCATCGCGTACTGCTGCGGCGGCGCGAAGTATCCGTAGGGCGCCTGATACTGCACCTCCGGGCCGGCCGGCAGCCCCCGACCCGTGCCGCCCATCCGGAACTCCGAGCGGGCGTTGATCGCCCGGTAGCAGACGACCGTCTCGGCCACCCCCGCCGCGACCGCGAGCGCGGCCTGCCCGACCACCGCGTGGGAGACGCTGCCGCCGCCGAACTGGTCCAGGTGCCAGGCCGGCCGGTGGATGCCGAGCGCGGGGCCGACCACCGAGGGGGCGGCGGAGTCGCCGACCCGGTGGGTGGCGATCCCGTCGACGTCGTCGACGGTCAGTCCGGCGTCCTCCAGCGCGGCCAGGACCGCCTCACAGGCCAGGGTCAGCGTGCTCACCCCGGAGTCCCTGGACAGGCGCGTGTATCCGACCCCCGCGACGGCCGTACGGTCCCGGAAACCGCCCACGCACACCCCTCCGAATACAAGCAAGCGCTTGGCCAAATGCTAGGCAGGACCGCCCCTGGGTGTCAACGGGGCGTGACGGCCGCCACTTTTTCCGGCGCTCCACTGTCATCCAAGCAAGCGCTTGGTAATATGAACGGAGACGGCGGAGGACGCCGTCCGCCGCCGAACTTCCCTCGGGGGCCGACCTGGCGCGATCGAGGAGGCGAGTGCGACCATGAACACCCATGCGGCCCGGCTGCTGGAGCCGGACGGTCACCTGCGCGTCACCCCCGGCGCACGCGGGATCATCGCCAACGGAGTCGCCATGCACAGTGGCCTTCCCCAAGGCCTGTCCGACGGAGCCGACAACCGCGCCCAGGCCGTGGACGGCACATGGTTCCGCTCCGTGCTGGGCCATTTCGCCACCGGCGTCGTCGCCATCACCGCCATCGACCCCGACAGCGGCGAGCCGTGCGGCCTGGCCGCCAACTCCTTCACCTCGGTCTCGCTGGACCCACCCCTGGTGGCCTTCTGCGTGGCGCACACCAGCACGAGCTGGCCGCGCCTGCGCGCGGCCAAGAGCCAGACCGTCAACGTGCTCGCCGAGCACCAGGAAGCGGTCTGCGCCGCGCTCGCGAGCCGGGGCGGCGCCAAGTTCGCCGGCCTGACCTGGACCGACTCCCCCGGCGGCAGCCCGGTGATCGACGAGGCGCTGGCCTGGATCGACTGCACGATCGAGGCCGAGCACCCGGCGGGCGACCACGTCATCGTCGTCGCCCGGGTCCACCAGCTCGGCCTCCACGGCGACGGCGGGCCGCTGCTGTTCTTCCGGGGCGGCTACGGCCGGTTCCGCTCATGACCCTGCGCGAGGAGATCCGCGCCTGGCTGGCCGAGCATCTCGACGGCGAGTTCGCGCACGCCCGCGGTCTGGGCGGGCCGGGCCGCGAGCACGAGGGCCACGACGTCCGCCTGGCCTGGGAGCGGCTGCTCGGCGAGGCCGGCTGGACGTGCCTGGGCTGGCCCAGGCAGTACGGCGGGCGGGACGCGACGCTGGAGGAGCAGGTCGCCTTCCACGAGGAGTACGCCCGCGCGGCGGCCCCGGCCAGGGTCGGGCACATCGGCGAGGGGCTGATCGGGCCGACCATCATCGACCACGGCACCGAGGAGCAGCGACGGCGCTTCCTGCCCCCCATCCGGCGGGGCGAGGAGCTGTGGTGCCAGGGCTACTCCGAACCCGACGCGGGCTCCGACCTGGCCGGCGTGCGGACCCGCGCCCACCTCGAAGACGGCCACTGGGTGATCACCGGCCAGAAGGTGTGGACCTCACTGGCCCACGTGGCCGACTGGTGTTTCGTGATCGCCCGGACCGAGCCCGGCTCGCAGCGGCACCGGGGCCTGTCCTACCTGCTGGTCCCGATGGACCAGCCGGGCGTCGAGGTCCGGCCCATCGTCCAGATGACCGGCACCAGCGAGTTCAACGAGGTCTTCTTCGACGGTGCCCGCACCCCCGCCGCCAACGTCCTGGGCGCCCCCGGCGAGGGCTGGCGGGTGGCCATGGCCACGCTCGGCTACGAGCGCGGCGCCTCCACCCTCGGCCAGCAGATCGGCTTCCAGCGGGAGTTCGCCGGGGTCGTGGAGACCGCGAGGCGGACCGGGGCCGCCGCCGACCCGGTCCTGCGCGACCGGCTGGTCCAGTCATGGCTGGAGCTGCAGATCATGCGCCTGAACGCGCTGCGCACGATGACCTCGCTGTCGGCCGGGGAACCGGGCCCCGAGGTGTCGATCGGCAAGCTCTACTGGTCGGAGTGGCACCGGCGGCTGGGCGAGCTGGCCCAGGCCGTCCAGGGCCGGGAGGGCCTGGTCGCCGACGGCCCGCCGTACGAGCTGAACGACCTGCAGCGGCTCTACCTGTTCAGCCGCGCCGACACCATCTACGCCGGGTCCAGCGAGATCCAGCGCAACATCATCGCCGAGCGCACCCTGGGCCTGCCCAAGGGCTGAGCCGGCCGTGCCCGCCCCCTCCCCCCGCCGGAACGGAGCCCAGGTGATCCCTCCGCCTCCCCCCTACCCCCGCCCCCACGGCCTGCTCGACGGGAAGGTCACGCTGGTCACGGCCGCGGCCGGCGCGGGCATCGGATACGCCACGGCCCGGCGCTGCGCCGAGGAGGGCGCCAGCGTGGTCATCTCCGACCGCCACGAGCGGCGGCTGGGCGAGGCCGCCGACGCGCTGGCCGAGCTGACCGGGGTCCGGCCGCTCGCGGTGCCGTGCGACGTCACCTCCGAGGCCCAGGTCCAGGAGCTGTTCGAAGCGGTGGAGCAGGCGCACGGGCGGCTGGACGTGGTGGTCAACAACGCCGGCCTGGGCGGTACGGCCAGGCTCGTCGACATGACCGACGGGCAGTGGGACGCGGTGCTGGGGGTGACCCTCACCGGCACGATGCGCTGCACCCGGGCCGCCCTGCGGCTGATGGTCCCGCGGGGCTCGGGGGTGATCGTCAACAACTCCTCGGTGATCGGCTGGCGGGCCCAGGAGGGCCAGTCCCACTACGCCGCCGCCAAGGCCGGGGTGATGGCGCTGACCAGATGCGCCGCCGTGGAGGCCGCCCCGCACGGCGTCCGGGTCAACGCGGTCGCCCCGTCCCTGGCCATGCACCCCTTCCTGGCCAAGGTCACCAGCGACGAGCTGCTCGCCGAGCTCACCGCCCGCGAGGCGTTCGGCCGCCCGGCCGAGCCGTGGGAGGTGGCCAACGTGATCGTCTTCCTGGCGAGCGACTACTCCACGTACATGACCGGCGAGGTGGTCTCGGTCTCCAGCCGCCACCCGTAGGACCGCGCGCCCTGCGGCCCGTACGGCCGGCGCCGTCGACATCGGCCCAGCTCAGAGCCGAGATCGAAGAGCGTGAGTGGGTCGACACGGCTTGGGTGGGTATCGGACAATAGTCGGAGATGGAAGGGCTGCCGACCGAACGGCTCTGTTCCCCGAGGTGGGGGGACGGGAGGACCATGGAGAGCAGCGACCAGTCCCCTCCGCGCCTCGCCCTTCTGGGCGGCTTCCGGCTGCTGGCCGCGGGCGGCCAGGTGACGGTCTCCGGCGGGTCCGAGCGCCTCCTGGCGTTCGTCGCCCTGTGCGGCCGTCCCGTGCCCCGCAACCTGCTGGCGGGGACCCTCTGGCCCGACGCGCCGGAGCGGCGCGCGGGTGCGAGCCTGCGCTCGGCGCTGGTCCGCCTGAACGGCGCCGGACGGCAGGTGCTCAGCGTCGGTTCGACCGAGATATGCCTGCGCCCCGGGGCCCACGTCGACTTCCACGAGGCCCGGTCACTGGCCCGGCGCGTCCTCGACCCCACCACGCCGACCCACGAGCGGGACCTCAGCGCGGAGGCCGTCGCCCTGCTGTCGGACAGCCTGTTGCCCGGCTGGTACGACGACTGGGCCGTCGTCGAGGCGGAGGAGTGGCACCAGCGGCGCCTGCACGCGCTGGAGGCGCTGACCGCCGACTTCATCACGGCCGGCCGGTACGCCGACGCGGTCGCCGCCGCCAGCGTGGCCGTGCGCGCCGAACCGCTGCGCGAAAGCGCCCGCGCCGCGCTCATCCGGGCCTACCTGGCCGAGGGCAACCAGGCCGAGGCGCTGCGGTGCTTCGAGCACTACAGCCACCATCTCCAGGCCGAGTTGGGCCTTCAGCCGACGCCACGCCTGTGCGGACTCGTCGCCGGGCTGCGCCCGGGCATCGGCCGCTGACGGCGGTCTCACCTGCCGGCGGAGCCCGGCCTGCCCTGCGGCGTGGTCACGCCCGCATGCGTGGTCACGCCCGCATCACACCGGCGTCGCGGCCGGGTGACGCCTGGCTGGTCACGATGAACGAGGAGGTCAGGGCCGGACCCGGCCGCCGGATGGTGCCGTGGACGGCCCTGCCGCCGAAAGGAGACAGGCATGCATGGCAAGCGACGTCTGCTGCTGATGGGGCCGGCGCTCCTGGGCGCCCTCGCGCTGGGACCCGCCGTGCCCTCGCAGGCCATGGCCGTCCCCGGCCCCGTGCAGCCGGCGGGGACCGGCACCGTGGTGAACCTGACGACCGTGCTCACCTCCACATCCGAAAAGCCCGGTAAACGGTACAGAGCGGGTAGACGAGACGGCTTCGCGGACGGCCGGAGCGACTGCAAGGCCGGGCGGCCCCACGACCTCAACATCAGCGGTTCCGGGAACTACGCCAAGGGATTCCGGGACGGCTACAACGAGGGCTACCACAGCTGCACGCAGCCCAAGCCCTCGTCCAAGCCCACGACCACGACCACGCCGCCCGGCGGCGGTGGCGGTGGCGGTAGCGGCGGACCCGGTGGCGGGTCCGGCGGTGGATCCGGCGGATCCGGCGGGGCCGGTGGCGGCGGCGGTAGCGGCGGTAGCGGCGGGTCCGGTGGCGGATCCGGCGGCGGTAGTGGCGGTAGCGGCGGGGCCGGCACCCGGTAAGTGAGAGCGCCCGAGCGGGGGGAGGCGGCACGGCGTCCGCCGCCACGCCCCTCCCCTCGGTCCGTGCCGCGCCGCGCCGGGGAGCAGTCACGACCCCCTCGGTCCGTGCCGTGCCGGGGAGCGGTCATGACCGGCGGGTCATTGGTACGTTCCAGATCCGTGACGTCCCGCATATGGCGCGGTTCGGGCTTCTCCCTCTAACGTGCGCATCATGACCACCGATGGGCGCTCGGCGCACATTCTCGACGTCCTGATCACCGAGTTCGGTGACTCCATCAAGCGCGACCCCGCGGCCTTCCGGCGCAAGTTCCGGAAGATGGCCGCCTCGCCCTTCGCCTTCTACCGGGGCAGCGCCAGCCTGTTCTACGCGGACATGACCGGGGCGTTCGCCGACGGGTCCTTCCTCGACGGCCAGACGCGCCGGGTGTGGATCCACGGTGACCTGCACGCCGAGAACTTCGGCACCTACATGAACGCCTCGGGCGTCCTGGTCTTCAACGTCAACGACTTCGACGAGGCCTATGTCGGCCCCTATGTCTGGGACCTCAAGCGGTTCGTGGCCAGCGTCGCGCTCATCGGATACGCCAAGGCGCTGTCGGACGAGGTGATCACCGATCTGGTGGCCGGGTTCGCCCACGCCTACCTCGCCGAGCTGACCGGCATCTCCGAGGGCGGGGACGACGCGATCGGCTCGCTGACCTTGGAGACCACCACCGGCGTGCTCCACCGGGTGCTGCAGGTGGCCCGGCTCAACACCCGGGTGGCGCTGCTGGACGCCGAGACCACGATCGACAACTTCGACCGCAGGTTCGCCGCCATGGAGGGCCGTTTCCCGATCGACGAGGAGACCCGGCACGCGGTGGAGGCGGCCTTCCAGGACTACCTGACCACGCTCCCCGCCGTCTCCGGGGTCGAGCACCGGATCAAGGACTTCGCGCTCCGCACGGGCGTCGGCATCGGCTCGGCCGGGCTGCCCTCCTACAACATGTTGCTGGAGGGCCACACCCAGGCCCTGGAGAACGACGTCATCCTCTACATGAAGCAGGCCCAGGTCCCCGCCGTGGCCCGGCACATCTCCGACGAGAAGGTGCACGGCTACTTCAGGCACCAGGGCCACCGCACCGCCGAGTCGCAGCGGGCCCTGCAGGCCTACGCCGACCCGTGGCTCGGCTACACCACCCTGAACGGCGTCGGCCAGCTCGTCGCCGAGGTCTCCCCCTACTCCGCCGACCTCGACTGGGGCGACGTCAACGAGCCGGACGAGCTGGCCTCGGTGATCGGCGACCTCGGCCGGGCCGTGGCCCGGATGCACTCGGTGGCCGACGACGAGTCCAGCCACGACCTGGTCGACTTCTCCACCGAGGACGCGATCGTGGCCGTGATCGGCGGCGACGCCGACGGCTTCACCGCCATGCTCGTCGAGTTCGCCCACTCCTACGGCGCGCAGGCCAGGACCGACCACCAGCGCTTCGTCGACCTGTTCCGCAACGGCCGCCTCCCCGGCCTCTGAGGGCGCCGGATCACGGCCGCGGCTGTCCCCGGCGCGCCCCGGCGTAGTGGCAGGCGGCCTGCGACCCGGGCACGGAGGGGAGCACGGGCAGCGGCTGTGATCTGCACCGCCCGTCGACCCCGGCCTCGGCGGCCGCGCCCGCGGCCAGGACCTGGCAGCGCGGGTGGAAGCGGCAGCCCTGCGGGATCCGGGTCGGGTCCGGCGGCTCGCCGCCCAGCACGACCGGCGACGGCGACTCGGGGAGCACCGACAGCAGCGCCTGCGTGTAGGGGTGGGACGGCGACTTCAGGATCTGCTCGACGGGTCCTGACTCGACGATCCTGCCGAGATACATCACCGCGACGCGGTCGGCGATGTTCCAGGCCAGCCCGAGGTCGTGGGTGACCACCAGGGCCGACAGGCCCAGCTCGGCGCGGAGCCGCAGCAGCAGGGCGAGGATCTCGCCGCGGACCGAGGCGTCCAGCGAGGCCACCGGCTCGTCGGCCACCAGGAGCCGGGGCTCCAGCGCGAGGGCGCCGGCGATGACGACGCGCTGGCGCTGGCCGCCGGACAGCTCGTGGGGGTAGGAGTGGAAGAAGCGCTCCGGCGGGCGCAGCCCGGCGTGCGACAGCGCCGAGGCGACCCGCTCCTCCTCCCCGGGCAGGCGGTGGATCCGCGGCCCCTCGGCCACCGCCTCGTAGACGGTGTGCCGGGGGTTGAGCGACCCGGTCGGGTCCTGCAGCACGAGCTGCGCCTCGCGGCGGTACGCCTTCAGGGCGCGCGAGCCGTAGGACAGGGACGCCCCGCCGTACAGGACCGATCCCGAGGTGGGCCGCTCCAGGCCGAGCAGGGTACGCGCCAGCGTCGTCTTGCCGCAGCCGGACTCACCCACCAGCGCGACGATCTCCCCCTCGCCCACCTGGAGGTTCACCCCGTCCACCGCGCGGGCGCGCCGCCCGCGTGAGGAGAACTCCACGTGCAGGTCGCGGGCTTCCAGCAGGCTCATGCGGCCCCCTCCGTCGGTCGGACGACCGAGATGCGGTGCTTGCCGGTGCGTGTGATCCGCCCGGTCACTGGACCTCCTCCACCGGCCGGCCGGACACGGCGCCCCATGCCCCGGGCTCCTCACCGTGCGCCCCTGGCTCCTCACCCTGCTCACCCTGTGCCCCGGCCGTCTCCGGCAGGACGCGCACGCACGCGGCGGTGTGCGGGGCCGGGGCCGGGCCGCCGCCCGCGGGCCACAGCTCGACCTCCCGCGACGCGCACGAGGGCAGGGAGACCTGGCACCTCGGGTGGAAGGAGCAGCCGGTGGGCAGGTGCCGGGGGTCGGGCGGGTCCCCGCCCAGGCCCTTGGGCGCCATCCGGGAGGCGGGGTCGCCGACCGTGGGGAAGGCGGCGGCCAGCGCCCGGCTGTAGGGGTGGCGGGCGTCCTGGAAGACCTCGTACGAGGGGCCCGACTCGACCACGCGCCCGGCGTACATGACCGCCAGCCGGTCGCACATCGAGGCCAGGACCGACAGGTCGTGGGAGATCATGATCATGCTGATGCCGTGCTCGGCGATGAGCGAGCGGATCAGCGCGAGCACCTGGGCCTGGATCATGACGTCCAGGGCCGTCGTCGGCTCGTCGGCGATGATCAGGCGTGGCGAGCAGGCCAGCGCCATGGCGATCATCACCCGCTGACGCTGCCCGCCGGACAGCTCGTGCGGGTAGCCGCGGGCGCGCCAGGCGGGCATGCCGACCTGTTCCAGCAGCTCCGCCACCTTCCGGCGGGCCGCGGCCGGGGTCGCCAGCCTGTGGACCAGCAGGGGCTCGGCGAGCTGGTCCTCGATCCGCCGCACCGGGTTCAGGGCGTGCTGGGCCCCCTGGAAGACCACCGAGGCCGACGCCCACCGCACCGCGCGCAGCCGTCCCCACTTCATCGTGAGCACGTCCTCCCCGTCCAGCAGGATCTCGCCGGACACGCGCGCGTCCCGGGGGAGCAGCCGCAGCAGGGCCATGGCCAGCGTCGACTTGCCCGACCCGGACTCCCCCGCCACGCCGAGGGCCTGACCGGCGGCCAGGTCCAGGGACACCCCCCGTACGGCGGGCACCTCTCCGGCGGTGCCCCGGTAGGTCACCGTCACATCGCGCAGTTCGAGCAGAGTCACGAGGCCCCCCGCAGGCGTGGGTTGAGTACGGCCTCCAGCGCCCGGCCGCAGAGCGTGAACGCCATGACGACCGCGACGATGCACAGGCCGGGCGCGAGGATGTACCACCACGCGCCGGAGGTGGCGGCGCCCCAGTCGTAGGAGCCGCGCAGCATGCCGCCCCACGACACGCTGCCCGAGTCGGCGCCGAGGAAGGCCAGCGTCGACTCGGCGACGATGGCGCTGGCCACCTGCAGGGTGGTGTTGGCCAGCACCAGCGGGGCGACGTTCGGCAGCACGTGCCTGGTCATGATGTGCCAGTGTCCCGCGCCGAGGGCTCTGGAGCGTTCGATGTAGGGCCTGGCCTCGACCGACAGGGTCTGCGCCCGGATCAGCCGCGCGGTGGACGCCCAGGAGGTCACGCCGATCGCCAGGATGATGGTGGAGGTGCCGCCGCCGAGGATGGCCGCGAGCACCAGGGCCAGCACGAGCGAGGGCAGGACCAGGAACCAGTCGGTGATCCGCATCAGCACGGCCGAGGTCCAGCCGCGGAAGTGACCCGCCGTGATGCCCATCACCGTGCCGATGGTCATGCTGAGCAGGGCCGACATGAAGCCGATGAGCAGCGAGACACGCGAGCCCCACAGGATCATCAGCAGGACGGACCGGCCCGACTCGTCGGTGCCCAGCGGGAAGTCCAGGCTCGGGGCGGCCATCTTGGCGCCCGTCGCCTTGGTGACGTCCATCCCGGCCGGGTCGGTGACCAGCGGGGTGAGGAGGGCCAGGACGACGGCCGTGATCAGGATCGCGGCGCCGTACAGTCCGGCCCGCTGCCGGCGGTAGTCCCGCCAGAAGCGCGACAGCGCCGCCCTGCGGCGGGTCCAGGTGACGCTCACGCCGACCTCACCCTCGGGTCCAGGACGTGGTAGGCCACGTCGGCCAGCGTGTTCATGACGATCACCGCGGTGCACACCACCATGAACGTCCCCTGCATGACCGCGAAGTCCGGTCCCTTGATCGCCTCGTAGAACAGCAGGCCGAGACCCGGCCAGGAGTAGACGGTCTCCACCGAGACCGCTCCCCCGACCACGAACCCGATGTGGATGAACACCAGCGTCACGGTCGGCAGGAGCGCGTTGGGCACGGCGTGGCGCCGCCGTACCTCGTCGTCGCGCAGCCCCTTGGCGCGCGCGGTGGTCACGTAGTCCTGGCCGATCTCGTCGAGCAGCGAGGAGCGCATGACCAGCAGGTACTGCGCGTAGACCACGGCGACCAGCGTGAGGCACGGCAGCACGAGGTGGTGGGCGACGTGCAGGAGGTAGGCGGGCCCGTCTGGCGCGTCGATCCCCTCCATGCCCCGGGTGGGGAACATCCCCGGGATCGGCCCCACCCCGGCGGCCAGGACCATCAGCAGCAGCAGTCCCAGCCAGAACGTCGGCACCGACCACAGGACGAGCGACAGGCCGGTGGACAGGCGGTCGAACCGGCTGCCGTGCTTCCACGCCGCCCGGGTGCCCTGCCACAGACCCAGGCTGACCGCGATGACCAGTCCGGTGCCCACCAGCACCAGCGTCGGGCCGACCCGCTCGCCGATGAGGTCGACGACCGGGCGCTTGTACTCGTAGGAGGTGCCGAGGTCCAGCCGGAGGGTCCGCAGCACGAAGTCGAGGAACTGCTGCGCCAGGGGCCTGTCGAGCCCCATCTGGTGGCGGAGCAGGTCGAGCTGTTCGGGGCTGAGTGGTACGTCGCGCGTGTAGGCGATCGCGGGGTCGCCGGGGATCAGCCGGAAGACGAAGAACGTCGCGACGATGACCATGGCGACGCTGAGCACGGCCCCGCCGGCCTTCGCCAGCGCGTAGCGCAGCACCGTACGGCGGGCGCCGCGCTCCTGGCCGGAGCCCGCCGCCGGGCCGGCGGCGGGCTCGGTGTCGAGAGGCGCTGTCATCGAGGGGTCACTCGCGTTCGTCCGCCGCGGAGCGGCGCCGCCTGGCGAGCAGGAGACCGCCCGCGCCCAGGACGACCACGGCGGCGGCGATGCCCGCGACGAGGCCGGTGCCGAGGCCGCCGCCGGACGGGCCCGCCGCCGGCGCGGCCACCGCGTCCAGCGAGTAGAAGGGCCAGGAGCTGCTGCCGCCGTACAGCAGGCCCTTGTCCTCGGGGATCGGGGTGATGCTGGTGATCTTGTCCTTGCGGTAGCCCTCGAGGTTGTTGGGATAGTAGATGGCGATGACCGGGGCGTCGGTGTAGAGGCGCCTCTGCATCTGCTTGATGATCTCGATGCGCTTGGCGCGGTCGAGCTCGGTCAGCTGCTCCTGGTAGAGCTTCTCGTACTCGGGGTCGCAGTAGAACGACTCGGTGCCGCCGCCCTCGCCGCCGGCCGTGGGCCGGCGGCTGCACAGGTGGGTGGCCAGGATCTCCTCGGGATCGGGGTTGACCGACCAGCCGCTGATCGCGATGTCGAACAGACCGGTGAAGCCGGTCTCCTCGGTGAACTTGCTGGAGTCGAGCTTCTTCGTCGTGAGCGCGATGCCGATGTCCTTCAACCAGCCGGTCAGGAACTGCGCGAGCTTGTCCTCGACCGGGACCTCGGTGTGGATGCTGAAGCGCATCTCCAGCTTGCGCTCGCCGTCGGGCATCGTCCGGATCCCGTCGGGACCCTTCTTGTAGCCGGCGTCATCGAGGATCTTGTTGGCCTTCGCCACGTCGTGGGTGACGAGGTCGTCGCCCTCGGCCTTCCAGAAGAAGTCCTTGTACATCGGCGGGATGACGGACCCGTCGGCCGGCACGGCCAGGCCGTTCTGCACCTGGTCGACCAGTGCCTGCTTGTCGATCGCGTAGTGGATGGCCTGCCGGACCTTCGGGTCCTTCAGGGCCGGGTGCCCGTCGCCGACCGGCTTGTCGTCGATCGTCTTCGCCCCGTGGTTGATCTGCAGGTAGGCGGCCCGGCGGCCGGGGGTGTTCCACTGGACGATGTCCGGAGCGCCCGCCAGCGCCTGGAACTGGGGAGCGTCCAGCCGGCCGATCAGGTCGATGTCGCCCTTCTTCAGGCCCGCGATGGCGGCCTCGGGGTTCTCGTAGAAGACGACGTGCAGCTCGTCGATCTTGGGGGCGCCCCGCCAGTAGTCGGGGTTGGCCCTGAGCTTGATGTAGGCGTCCTTCTTGTACTCGACCGGGAGGTACGGGCCACTGCCGGCGGCCGGGAACCGGTCGTTCTCGAACTTGCCGAGGTCGCCGACCTTCTCCCAGACGTGCTTGGGCACGATCGGGACGGGGTTCTCCAGCATCGAGGCCTGCGGCTTCTTGGTCTTGATGACCAGGGTCCGGTCATCGGTCGCCGTGACGCTCTCGAAGTTCTCCACCGCCGGACCGTTGGCCTGCTTGGCCGCGTCGACGGTCATGACCGTGTTGAAGGTCCACGCGGCGTCCTGCGCGGTGACCGGCCGGCCGTCCGACCACTTGGCGTTGGCGCGGATCTTGAAGGTCCAGGTCAGCTTGTCGTCGGCCGTCTCCCACGACTCGGCCAGGTCGGGGCTCGGCTGCAGGGTCTTGGGGTCGGGGACGGTGAGGAAGCCGTACATCCACCGGTGGATAGAGGAGGAGACCACCCGGACCGCCAGGAACGGGTTCAGCGAGTCGACGGCCTGCAGGGCGCCCACCCGCACGATTTTCCTGCCCGTCGCGGGCGCCTGTCCGGCCAGCGCCTGCGTCGCCGGGAGTATCGCCAACAGCAGGGTCAGGCCGAGCGCGGCCAGCCGCGCGCCCATTCTCGTCATGGTGGTGTCCCATCTCCGAGCCGGTGGTCCGTTGTAGACGAAGGCACACCATAGAGACGCCGCACGTCAACGAGCGGTGGAAGATTGTTTCATTCTTGTTTCTTTCCGTGACGTTAATTTTCAACCAACCGTTCGGTATGGACGGGTGTCCGGCGGTGCGGCATGCTGCCGACCATGGATCTGTTCTCGGTGGAAGGCAAGACCGTCGTCGTCACCGGCGGCTCGCGCGGGATCGGCAGGATGATCGCGGCCGGTTTCGTGGCGGCCGGGGCGACCGTCTACATCTCCTCGCGCAAGGCCGCCGAGGTCGAGAAGACGGCCGCCGAGCTGGGATGCGTCGCCGTGCCGGCCGACCTGTCCACCGAGGACGGCGCCCGCACGCTCGTCGCGGCGGTCACCGCGCGGGAGTCACGGCTGGACGTGCTGGTCAACAACGCCGGAGCGACCTGGGGCGCACCCCTTGAGGAGTATCCGGAGCACGCCTTCGACAAGCTCTGGGGGATCAACGTCAAGGGCGTCTTCCACCTGACCCAGCGCTTCCTGCCGCTGCTGCGCGCCGCCGCGGCCCCGGAGGACCCGGCCAGGGTGATCAACATCGGGTCGATCGACGGGATGCGGGTGCCCGCGATGGAGAACTACGCCTACTCGGCGGCCAAGGCGGCCGTGCACATGCTCACCCGGCACCTGTCCCAGCGGCTGGCCGGCGAGTCGATCACGGTCAACGCCATCGCGCCGGGCCCGTTCGAGTCGAAGATGATGGCCTTCGCGCTCGACGACCCGGCGACCCGCTCGGCGATCGAGTCCCACGTGCCGCTGGGCCGCATCGGCAGCCCGGAGGACATGGCCGGCACCGCGATCTTCCTGTCATCGCGGGCGGGCGCCTATCTCACCGGGGCGGTCATCCCCGTGGACGGCGGCATCTCCGCCCGCGGCTAGTCCCGTCCCGCCACTCGCCGGGCTCCCGCGGCCCGAGGTAGCGTGGGAGCCGGCCTCTCCGAGCGGCAACCTCACCCTCGGTCCCGGCCATCGCGCTCGGTCCCGGTCCATCGCGCGGAGTCGGAGGTGATCACGGTGCATCCGGTCCCATGACAGCCCCATCCCGGGGTGTCACGGAGCCGAAAGGTGACCGTATGAGCAAGACCGACAAGACCCGGCCCTGGTGGGTGCGGATGGCCGAGGCGCCGATGGTGACCTGCCTGCCCGTGCATGATCACCGGTCCGGGCCGTGCACGCTGCCGGAGGAGATCACCGCCGGCAGCGCGTCCCTGAGCCACCGCACGGACGGCTGTTACTGGGGCGCCACCGCCCACGCCTACTACCTGTTCCACTGCGGCCGCGGCGACGGGGGCCGGGAGTGGTACCGCTTCCGGCGCGAAGAGCGCCGCCGCAGCCGTCACCAGGCACGCCACGCGCTGCGCGCCTATCACGGCGAAGACTGAGAGAGCCGAGGGCCGGACGTCGGCGGGCACCGTCCCCTGCCCCGTCCGGCCCGAGAGCAGAGGCTCGACTTCCCCGGCCGGCCGGAGAGCAGAGGCTCGACGCCAGCACATCGCGCCACAAAACGCCTATCGATCCTTAAATAGGACAACGCGTGGAATAGGCCGCAAGCATTAAATCATGTCCCTTAATGGGGATATCAACTACAACAAATCCCCCTTGTTCGCAATTAATGTGATGTGACATATTACGCGTGACACTCCCCGTTTCCGAAAGGAACTCCCCCCACGTGCGTAAGCTCATCACCATGCTCGCGGCCGGGCTGGTCGGGACGGCCCTGGGCGCCTCCGCGCTGCCCGGCCTCGCCGCCGCGGACCCGGACCCGGCCCCCAAACCGCCCGCCGCCAAGCCCGGGGACGGCCGGCATTCGGACGCGGTCAGCCCGTTCGCGGTCGAAGAGCAGTCCCTCCGGACCAAGGCCATGGAGCAGGCGCTGACCGCCCCCCAGGCGGGCAAGCGCTCCTCGGGCAAGGTCAAGGTCGGCGACCGGTACGTCGAGCTCGCCCTCGAACGCAAGGACAAGATCTTCACCGTGCTCGCCGAGTTCGGCAACAAGATCGACAACACGACCCTGCACGGAGGAAAGATCCGCTACGGCGGCGTACCCGGCCCGCTGCACAACCAGATCCCCAGACCCCAGCGGAGCTACGACAACCACACGCTCTGGCAGCGGGACTTCAGCCGGGCCTACTACCAGGACATCTACTTCAACGGCGCCCAGGGCGCCAACTCGCTGCGCAACTTCTACCGGCTCCAGTCCGCCGGCCGGTACGACTTCGACGGCTACGTCTCCGACTGGGTGAAGGTCCCCTACAACGAGTCCCGCTACGGCACCCCGCGCTGCGACAGCGGCCTCGACTGCGACACCCCCCTGTTCGACTTCGTCAAGGACTCCGCCAACGCCTGGTACGACGCCGAGCGCGCCAAGGGCCGCAGCGTCGAGGACATCACGGCCGAGCTCAAGTCCTACGACGTCTGGGACCGCTACGACCACGACTTCGACGGCGACTTCGACGAGCCCGACGGCTACATCGACCGTTTCCAGGTGATCCACGCCGGCGTCGACGAGACGTGGGGCGGCGGCGCGCAGGGCGCGGACGCGCTGTGGGCGGTCAACCACGACGCCTACTGGAACCTGCGCGGGAGCTCCGGTCCGGCGGGCAACCTGCGGGGCGGCACCCAGATCGGCGACACCGGCGTCTGGGTCGGCAAGTTCCTGACCGCCGGCGAGAACAGCGGCGTCGGCCTGATCGCCCACGAGTACGGCCACGACCTGGGCTTACCCGACCTGTACGACGGCGGCGGGAGCAACAGCGTCCAGTTCTGGTCGCTCATGTCCACCGCCTCGTACCTGAGCAGGAAGGACGGACCGAGCGGCGAGTATCCGGGCGACCTGGACGCCTGGAGCAAACTGCGGCTCGGCTGGCTGTCCCACGACAGGGCCAAGGCCGCCACGGCGTCCACTCACACCCTCGGCGTGAGCTCCTACAACACCGCCGACCCACAGGCCGTCATCGTCGACCTGCCGCCGCACACGGTCACCACCGAGCTGGTCGAGCCGGCCCAGGGCTCCCATCAGTGGTGGAGCGGCAGGGGCGACTACCTCAACGAGACGCTCAGCCGCGAGATCGACCTGACCGGCGCGGCCCCGGCCGTCCTGAACGCCAAGGTCTGGTACCAGATCGAGCAGGACTTCGACTACCTCTACGCCGAGGTCTCCGAGGACGGCAAGGTCTGGACGCCGATCGGCGGCACCGTCGGCGGGCAGCCGATCCCGAGCGTCAACGGCGTGCCCGGCATCACCGGACGCAGCGGCTGGACCGACCTGAGCCTCCCGCTGGACGCCTACCGGGGTAAGAAGATCCAGTTCCGGTTCCGCTACTTCACCGACACCAACACCGCCGAGAACGGCTTCATCGTCGACGCCGTCACCGGCGCCGTCACCGACGACGCGGAGAACGGCGACAACGGCTGGAGCGCGACGGGCTTCAGCCGCGTCGGCAAGACCGGGACCAAGCAACACCCCCGCGCCTACATCGCCGAGAACCGGCGCTACACCGGCTACGGCGCCTACCTCAAGACCGGCCCCTACAGCGCAGGCTTCTCCAACGACCCCACCCGGCGCGAGATCTACGAGCACTACTCCTACCGGGAGGGCGTCCTCGTCTGGCTCTGGGACACCTACTACACCGACAACGCCACCCGTAACCACCCCGGCGAGGGCATGATCCTGCCCATCGACGCCCATCCGGTCCCGCTGCTCTGGAAAGACAACAGCATGGTCAACGACCGGCTCCAGGGCTTCGACGCCCCCTTCGGCCTGTCCTCCACCGGCCGTTTCGCGCTGCACAAGGACAGCGCCAAGACGACCTTCCCCTCGCTCCCCGCCGTCCCGGCCTTCAACGACCGCACCGGCGTCTACTGGTACAGCACCAGCCCCCTGCTGGGCGTCCGGCCTCCCGACACCAACACCGAGATCAAGGTGGTCCGGGAAGCCGCCAAGGGCCTTCGCACCACCATCACGGTGGGCCCCGCCTCCTGAGCGGGCGCGGGCTCGCGTCCCACCGGACCCGGAGAGCCCGGATCCCGGCGGCCGATGACGGCCGCCTGCCACCCGCGGCCGGGTGAGCACGCGGGGGCGAACGCGCGGGGGCGCAGGGCACGGGGGCGCGGGGGCGCGCGCCGGTGGTCGCGCGCCCCCGCTCATTCAGTCGCCCCGGGCCGGATCAGTAGATGACCGGCACATCGACGGAGACGGAGGTCGGGCCGGGCAGGGGCGTGCCGCCGCCACCGGGGCCCGCCGGGCCGGGGGTGATCTCCACCTTGGCGCGGACCGTGGTCCCGGAGGCCACGGTCGTGGTCACGCCCTCGACGGTGAAGGTGTTGTTCCAGATGCTCAGCGCCTGGCTCCCCGACCCGAGCGGGGCACCGCCGACGATCGCGCCGGAGACCAGCGCACCGACGCTGCGGGGATTGACCGGGGGCTCGGAGATGCCTAGGGCGCCGATGATCCCGTAGACCCGCACCTGACCGCCGGTGACGTCCACGCACGCCTTGACGTTCAGTCCCTGGATCGGACCGCTGGTGCTGCACGTGGTCGTCGTCGTGAGAGTCGCTGCCGAGGCGGGAGTGCTCATCGCGAGCCCGCCGGCGATAGCGGCCCCGGCCATCACGAGCGCGAGACCGCGGTTGACGATCTGGTTCATCGAATTCCTCCGTTGGGGTCGGGCGCCCGACCCCGTTGCCGGGCGCCCGTGATTTATAAGATGCCACATGTCACATTGCACAGGGGTGAGCTCCAAGAGAATTGCCGGAAAATTGCTTAGAGCGCCTTGGAACGCTGCAATCCTGCGGCGCCATGCAATGAAACGCCGCGCCGGAGCGGCGCCCCATCGGACGCCATTCGCCCTACGGCCGGCGACGCCGGGACCGGTCCTTAATTAAGGGCATTACATAATCCAATTAAGGGCATTGCCCAATATCGGGAATCGGCTTCTCCGGTGCCACCCGCCGCAACCGCGCCGGCCTCGACCAGGCCCTCGCCGCCGAGTACAGCGTCGGACGCTCCACCATCCACCGCGTCATCCACGGGCCGGAAAACTCCAGGTAGAGCGGTCACATGCCGCGGCCGGACGTCACACTTCGCGCGAGGTCATCCTCAGCGCCAATGGCTGTTCCCGGGCTTCTCGACCCCGAGCTCAGCGGTGCTCAGCCAAGCAAGATCAATCCCAGCGTTAACCGCTGTACCACCGCTGCTCAACCCCGGATTCGGTTCCGATGCTCCTCAGCCCCCGGATCCCGCAGGTGGTGCGCGACCTCGGCACGGCCCGGGTGACCGACCCCGCGGAACGGCTCGGCCTCCCCGCGGCCACCGTGCGCCGAGACGCCGCCGCGCCGGCCGACGCCGGCCTGCCGCGCCGCTCGCACGGCTCGGTCTCGCCGCCCCGATCCGGCCGCCGGCTGACCCGGCTCAGGCCCGGGCGGCGCGTTCGATCGCCACCCCCACCCCGTCGAGCAGGTGGTCCAGGCCGGCGCGGAAGTCGTCGTCCGGACCGGCCCCCGGGCGGGGGGCGAACACCCCGGCCTCGACGGCGCGGGCCAGCGCCGGGAACCGGCCGGGGTCGGCGAGCTCGGTGAGCAGGGCGGCGTACGCCTCGTCGGCCTTTTCCTCCGGTTCGGCGGTCATGGACGTCAGGAGCTGGGCCGCGCCGCGTACGTAGTGCACCGTCAGCATGACGATCGAGAGCCGGGCCCGCGGGTCCAGCGGCGTGCCGTCGAGGGCGCGCAGCGCGGCGTCCAGCCAGGCGAGCTGGCCGGGGTCCATCGGCGGGGAGTTCACCAGCTGGACGATCCATGGATGCCGCAGGTAGACGCCGAACAGCTCGACGGCCCACCGGGTGAGTGAGCCGCGCCAGTCGGCCGGCGCCGTGCCGAACTCCGGCGGCGGGCCGGGCGCGGCGGCCAGCATGAACAGCTGCAGGTCGTCCTTGCCGGCCACGTGCCGGTACAGCGACATGGGCGCGCAGCCGAGCCGGTCGGCGAGCCGGGCCATGGACAGCGCGGCCAGGCCCTCCTCGTCGGCGAGGGCGACGGCCGCCGCCACGATCCGCTCCAGGCTGAGCGCGGGTGTGCGTCCCCGCCCCTTCGGCTTGGTCCGCCCCCACAGCACGTTCAGCGCGTGTGGCAGCCCGTCTTCGATGTCGTCCGGCATTCCAGGAGCTTACCAGTTTGCGTATGATCTACGCATTGCGTATATGATACGCAACAAGCGTATGGCATACGCATCTGCTCGACCACCCCCCTTGGAGCCGTCATGCACACGACGATCGACAGTCCTCCGCCGGTACCGGCCCACCGGCGTCCGTGGTGGCGGCGCCCCTGGACGGTGCCGCTCGGCCTGCTCACGGCCGGATTCCTCGCGTTCTCGCTGCCGCCGTACCTGACCGGGGACCCGTCGCTGTCCCGGGTGCCGCAGCCAGAGGGGTTCGGCCTGCACTACCCGCTGCTCGTGGCACACGTGCTGGTCGCCACGGTCGCCATGGTCACCGCGTTCTTCCAGGTGTGGCCGTGGTTCCGCCGACGGCACCCGGTGTGGCACCGGCGCGCCGGGCGGGTCTACGTGTTCGCCGGGGTGCTGCCGGCCGGCCTGACCGGCCTGGTCATCGGGGCGGGCAGCCCGTTCGGGCTGTTCCTCGCGGTCAGCGACGTGCTCCTCGCCCTGCTGTGGCTCGCCTTCACCGGGGCGGGCTGGCGCGCCGCCCGCGCCCGCCGGTACGCCGACCACCGGCGCTGGATGCTGCGCAGCACCGTGCTGACCTACTCCATCATCACCAACCGGGTGTGGACCGTGATCCTGATCATCGCCCTGCCCCCGCTGCAGGACACCGTCTTCCACGGCGACCCCAACCTGGTGGCGTGGACGACCTCCGGGCTGGCCGGCTGGCTCGGCTGGACGATCCCGCTGCTGGCCATGGAGTGGTACCTGGAGCGCGAGGTGGCCCGCCGCGGCCGCCGCAGCACGCTCGCGGCCTGATCCCGGAGGCCGATCCCGGAACGGTCCCGGAACGACCGCCCGCCCCGGAACCGCCGCCGGCTTCGACCTGGCCCCAGACCCCGATCACGGACCTGTGGAACGTCGGGGACGCGGTCAAGGAGTACGCCAACGGCGGCACCACGGCCTGCGCCGAGACCGCCGAGCCCGTCGTCGACGGGATCGCTGAGCGCCACCCTGCCGCGTCCGGCCGCCAGAGCCGGCGCATCCGTCCAAGGAGGAACAATGAAGATCACCATTGACCGTGCCAGGTGCGCCGGCCTGGGCATCTGCGAGTCGCTCGCTCCGGAGTACTTCGAGGTCGACGGCGACGGCGAGCTGGTCCTGCTGCGGGAGGACATGCCGGAGGAGGACCTCGACCGGCTGCGGGCGGCGGTCGAGGGCTGCCCGACCGAAGCGCTGCGGCTCAAGTCATGACCGAGCGGCGGCTGGTGGTCGCCGGAGCCTCCCTGGCCGGCCTGCGGGCGGTCGAGGCGGCCCGCAGGAGCGGCTTCGACGGCTCCATCACCCTCATCGGCACCGAACCCCACCTGCCCTACGACCGGCCGCCGCTGTCCAAGGAGTTCCTGGGCGGGGCCGGGCTGCCCCCCTTCCGTTCCGAAGACGTGCTCCGCGACGGACTGGGTACCGAACTGGCGCTCGGCACGGCGGCGACCGCACTGGACACCGCTGCCCGGACCGTCCGGGCCGGGGATCGTGAGTACGGCTACGACGCCCTGGTCATCGCGACCGGTGCCACGGCCCGGACCCTGCCGGGCACCGAGGGGCTGGCCGGGGTCCACACCCTGCGCACCCGCGACGACGCGCTCGCCGTACGGCGGGCGCTGGACGCCGGTGCCCGCACGGTCGTCGTCGGCGCCGGATTCATCGGCTCCGAGGTCGCCTCCGCCGCCCGCGAGCGCGGCCTGGAGGTGACGATCGTCGAGGCGCTGCCCACCCCGCTGGCGCGTGCGGTCGGCGAGACCATGGGAACGGCCTGCGCCGTCCTGCACACACGCAACGGCACGGATCTGCGATGCGGGGCCGGTGTGGCGGCCGTCGAGGGCGAGAGGAGGGTCGAGCGGGTCCGGCTCACCGACGGGACCGTGCTGCCGGCCGACCTGGTGGTGGCCGGCATCGGCGCAGTGCCCGCCGTCGACTGGCTCGCCGGGTCGGGGCTGTCCCTGGACAACGGTGTCGTCTGCGACGAGACCCTGTGCACCGGAGCTCCAGGGGTGTACGCCGCCGGGGACGTCGCCCGCTGGCGCAATCCGGCGTTCGATCGGCACATGCGGCTGGAGCACTGGACCAGCGCGGCCGAGCAGGGGGCCGTCGCGGCGCGCAACGCACTCGACCCCGGCAACGCCAAGCCGTACTCCACGGTGCCGTATTTCTGGTCGGATTGGTATGGCTCGCGCCTCCAGTTCGTCGGGGTCCCGGCCACCGATGAGATCCGCGTGGTCGACGGAGACCCCGCCGGGGACCGCTTCGTCGCTCTCTATCGAGAAGGCGGCCGCCTGGCCGGGACTCTGACGATGAACGGTCAGGCTCAGATCATGAAGTACCGCGGGCTCATCATGCGCGGCGCCTCGTGGGCCGAGGGCCTGGAGTTCGCCGAGCGCCGCAGGGCCGCGGCCTTGGAGAAGGTGTGACAGGGAGATACCGGCGGTGAGCGTTGACACGACCGGCCGGAAGGCGCAGCCCCCCACCGAGCAGGCCCCACCGAGAGGACGACCTCGGCCGGCCTCTCCGGTCTCGACGGTGCGCTTGAGCGGGTTCTGACGGGCCGCCTCAGCTGCTACGGACGCCGCGCCATCGTCGCGATCCGGCTATGGCGGGGACGGGCTGTCGGGTGCGCCGGTGGCCCGGACGAAGCGTGCGCCCCACTCCTGGACGTGCGCGGCGAACTCCGGCGGCCCCAGCACCTCGAACTCGGCGCCCACATTGCCCAGCGCCTGGGTCGGCCAATCGAGAGAGGTCGAGGTCATGGTGATCCGGCAGGTGCCGTGGTCGAGCGGTTCGATCGTGCCCCACTGACCGACCGCCTGCCGTACCCGGGTCGCGGGGGCGTGGACGAGCGCCTGGACCGTGTACGGCGCCGGCGCCCCGCCGGCTTCCTGGACGAAGGCCGCGGCGTCCTCGGCCGGGAGCGGACGCGGTCGGAAGCGCGTGCCGGTCGCGGCCGGCTCGGTCAGCCTGTCGAGGCGGAAGCTGCGCCAGTCGTGCCGGGCCAGGTCGTAGGCGACCAGGTACCATCGTCCGCCGAGGGCGACGACGCGGTGCGGCTCGACCTCGCGCTCGGTGGGGGCGGAGCGTCTGGCGGTGTAGCCGAAGCGCAGCCGCTCCTGGTCCCGGCAGGCCTGGGCGACCGCGGTGAGCACTCCCGCGGCGACGACCGGCCCGGATGCGGCGACGGAGAGGGTCATCTCCCGCAGGGCGTCCACCCTGGCCCGCAGCCTGGGCGGCAGGACCTGAACCACCTTGGTGAGTGCGCGCAGCGACGCCTCCTGCATCCCGGCGATCCCGCTCTGTGCCACGTCACCGATGCCCACCGCGAGGGCCACCGCCTCCTCGTCATCCAGCAGCAGCGGCGGCAGGACCGCGCCGGGCGCGAGCTGGTAGCCGCCGTCGGTGCCGCGGGCCGCGCTGACCGGGTAGCCGAGCTCGCGCAGCCGGTCAACGTCGCGGCGCAGGGTCCGCTCGGACACCCCGAGCCGCTCGGCCAGTTCCGTGCCGGGCCAGTGGCGGTGGGTCTGCAGCAGCGAGAGCAGCGTGAGAGTCCGTGAGCTGGTGTTCGCCATACCACCATCCTCGCCCGACTTCCGGTCAAAAAGTGACCGGAAGCCTCTCTAGAGTCGATTTCGAAGGCCGTACCGACATAAAGGACCAAAAGATGATCACCCGTGAGATCCAGCTGACCGCCCAGGTCGTCGGCACCCCCACGCTCGACCACTTCACTGTCACCACGACCGAGGTGGAGGGCGAGGTTGTGGTGCGGACTGACCAGATCGGCCTCGCCGCGACCTACCTGGAGCTGATGCGCGCCGACTGCACCATCCCGGTACCGGCCTGGCAGCCGGGCCGGCGGGTGGGCGTGGCCGCCATCGGCACCGTCGTCCGGTCCGACAGCCCCGAGCTCGCGGTCGGTGACCTGGTCCAGTCGATGACCGGCTGGAGCGAGTACTCGGCGGGCCCGGCCACCCAGTACACCAAGCTTGATCCCATCCCGGACCCCGGCTACTACCTCGGTCAGGGGCCCACGGCCTACTACGGGATGGCCGACGTGGCGGGCGTCGGCGAGGGCGACGTGGTGTTCGTCTCCGGCGCGGCGGGCGGGGTCGGCTCGCTGGCCGGGCAGATCGCCAAGTGCCTGGGCGCGGCGCGGGTGATCGGCAGCGCCGGCAGCCCGGCCAAGGTCGACTATCTGGTGAACGAGCTCGGCTACGACGCCGCCTTCGACTACCGCGACGGCTCGGTGGCCGACCGGCTCCGAGAGCTCGCGCCCGAGGGCATCTCGGTGTTCTTCGACGTCGTGGGCGGCGAGCAGTATCAGGCCGCGCTGCAGACGGCCAGGCCCGGCGCCCGCTTCGCGCTGTGCGGCTCGCTGTCCAGCCAGCTCGGCGGTGCGGCGGAGCGCTTCCCCAAGCCCGATCACGCCGCGGCCCAGGCCCTGGGCGTCGAGCTGCTGCCGTTCTCCTGCTACCACACCCCCGACCAGATCGCCGCCTGGCGGGAACACTTCAGCACCTGGCTGGGCGAGGGCCGCTTCGTCTACCCGCAGACGGTCGTCAAGGGCGGGATCGAGGACGTGCCGCAGGCGTTCCTGTCCCTGCTCCAGGGGTCCTACCGGGGCAATGTCTCGGTGCGGCTGTCGTGACGACGCTCTCGAGCGGGGCCCTGCCGGGCCGCCGGTCGACAACGTGCCGGGGAAGCCGTCTCAGCCGAGCCGGCTCGCGCCCTCGACCAGCTCGGCGATGTTCGCGGCCGCCGCGAAGCTCAGCCGGAGGTAGGCGTCGGGGGGCTCGGCGGGGAAGTAGCGGTTGCCGGGGTTGACGAAGACGCCGCGGGCCTGGGCGGCGTCGGCCACAGCGACGGCCTGCCGGCCGGACGGCAGCCGGACCCACAGGTGGAGCCCGCCCTCCGGCACTCGGGTGAGCGTCCAATCGGGGACCTGGCGGGCCAGGGCGCCGGCGAGGGCGGCGCACCGTTCGCGCAGCGCGCCGGCCAGAGCCTGGAGGTGGCGATCCCACGCAGGCGTGCTGAGCAACTCGATCGCCGCCTCCTGCAGCGGCCGGGCGACGAAGAAGTCGTCGACGTAGCGCATGCCCAGCAGCCGCCGCGTCACCGGGCCGCGGGCGATGACGGCGCCGATGCGCAGGCTGGGAGAGGCGGGCTTGGTCAGGGAGGTCAGGTGGACGACGGTCCCGTCGGGGTCGTCGGCGACCAGCGGGGCGAGCGGGGGGCGTCCGTGGCCGAGGTGCCTGGCGAAGTCGTCCTCGATGAGGAAGGCGCCCGCGGCCCGCGCGACCTCGACGATCCGGCGGCGCCTGTCGGCGGCCAGCACCGTCCCCGTGGGGTTGTGGAAGGTGGGCTGGCAGTACAGAAGGGAGGCTCCGGTCATGTCGAAGGCGCTCGCCAGCAGGTCGGGACGGACGCCGTCGTCGTCCATGGGGACGGGGATCGGGCGCAGCCCCGCGGCCCGGGCGGCGGCCAGGGCCCCCGGGTAGGTGGGCGACTCCATCAGCACCGCGCTCCCCGGTGCCGCGACGGCGCGGAACAGCATGGACAGCGCGCCCTGGCCGCCACCGGTGATCAGCACGTCCTGCGCGGTCACGGCGCCGCCCACCGCTCGGGCGAAGATGGCGCGCAGTGGTTCCAGGCCGGCTGTCGGCGCGCGGTGCCAGGCGTCCGGGCGGCGCGCCGCGCGGGCGAGGGCGGCCGCCAGCGCCCGCGTCGGCTGCAGCGTCTCGTGAAGGTAGCCGCCGGACATCGCGATCCCCCCCTCCAGCGGGGGGTGGGCCGCCTCGACGGCGTTGCCCGGGTCGTACTCCCGGCCGGCCAGCGTGATCTCCTGCCACGACGTGTCACCCGGCGTCGCGGCCGGACGGGCCGGGCGAGGGGCGACGAACGTGCCGATTCCCGGGCGGGTGACCACGGTGCCCTCGGCGATCAGCACGGCGATCGCGCGGGACACCGTGCCGGGCCCGACCCGGAAGCGCTCGATCAGCTCTCGGCTGCTCGGCAACCGGTCGCCGGGCGCCATACGGGCCAGCAGGGGCCGGATGCTCTCGACCAACTCCACAGAAGTGCTACTGTCCGCCACGGAAATCAATAGTAGTACTACTGGCATCGCCGCAGAATCACCTCCGGCGGAGGGCCTGCGCCGCAGGAGGCACCCCGCACTCTCTCACCGGGGCCGCCGGTCACCCGGCGCACGATCTCGCGCCGACACCTCCTCGGCCCCCGCCTCAGGCTCGGGCGACTTGGCGGCCGGCTCCGGATCGGGCATTGACGGAGATTAATTACATGTTTTGATGAGATAAGTTAGAAAATTTCCACACAGCTGCACCATCGGACCCGGGGGACCGTCGGAGCCCACCCCAGGAGGATGCGCATGGCGCGCAGCCAGCCCACTGACCCGCCCGTCGACTTACTCGCAGCAGTCCAAGGAGAAGTCTCCTGGTTCTGCTGCGGCACGGCCTGGGGGCCGTGCAGCAGCACCGGTAAGGGAGCCTGCGGCACCTGCAACTCCGGGAACCTGCAACACGCCTGGCCCAACACCTCCGACGCCTGCTGGTCGATCACCCGGCCGGACAGCTGCGGCGTCTCGCTGTCCCGCAGGACCTGCGGTTTCAACCACCGCATCACGGCGCTGTGCAGCGGCGCCGCCGTCGTCACCTCCATCGCCGACTGCGGACCGCAGACGGACCTGTTCTGCGGCGAGCGCAGCTGCTGCGGCGCGACCTGCGCGAGCAACCGGCTGATCGACCTGACCCCGGCCGCCTACAGCCGGATCGCCAGCCTCTCGACCGGCCTGCGGCCGTGCGAGATCTCGGTCCCCTAGGAGGCGGCCCGATGACCAGCAGAAGGCAACTGCTCAAGTCCGCCCTGCTCGGCGGCGGAGCCGGCGTCGTCGCCGCGACCGCGCTGGGATCGCTCGGCCCGGAGGCGGCCTTCGGCGCCGTGGCACCCGAGATCGAGCCCGGCACCCCCGACCCCAACTTCGCCGAGGGACGGATCCGTTCCATCAAGGACAACACGCTCTTCGTCCTGGGATCGAACATGGTCTTCCACCGCATCAGGGTCGTCGACGGCACGAGCCTGTGGAAGCTCGGCCCCGTCGCCTTCGACCAGGCCAGACCCGGTGACGGGCTCTACGCCCGGGGCGTCCGGATGCCCGACGGGGTGCTCGCCGCCGAGGCGGTGTGGCTCAACATCGTCAACATCAAGGGCCACATCAGGAACATCACCAGCGAGAAGATCCACCTGGACCACAAGGGGCAGGAGATCCTCTGCCACCGCGTGCCGGGCAGATCGGTCGCCGTCTATTCCGACTCGCCGCCCTCCGCCGACCTGTCGCTGCTGCGGGTGAGCCAGCACGTGCAGGTCCTGGGCGCCTGGCGGCCCGACACCAACGAAGTCGACATCGCCACCGTCTTCTCCCCTCACTAGGAGCGACAGATGCATGGGATCGCCGCGCTGCAGCCGTATGTGATCGGCTCCTTCCTGCTCTGGGCCGCGCTGGTGAAACTGCTCAGTCGGAAGATGCGGGCGCAGGCCGGGCAGAGCGCGCTGGCCCGGCTGGTCGGCTCGGCGCACGCGGTCCCCGCGCTCCGGCTCGTCGGGGTGCTGGAGCTCGCGGTGGCGGCCGCGCTGCTGCTGCCGCCGGTCCTGCCCGCGGAGGGCGCGGCCGGCGCCGCGCTC
>NZ_JBSFPS010000102.1:0-31737 GCF_053588315.1 Streptosporangium sp. NPDC003464
GAGGTCAGCGACGCCTTCTCGACGAGGGTGAGGTCGTTGGGTTCACGGAGGTTCATGTGTCGGCCCCTGGGTTCGGGATGGATGCGGGGGAGGGCCGGGCGGCGCGTCGTCGGAAGGGGCGGGGCCGCCCGGTCCGGACCTACACCTGCTTGAGCGCCCAGAAGTGGTTGCCGTTGTCGCCCGCGAGGACCTGCTGGTCCAGGACGGACAGCGCGCCGGTGGTCATGTTGAGCGCCCGCCGGCTGTACTTGTTGACGATGACGTACGTCCTGTCCGCCACGTGTTGCAGCTGCCACTTCTGCCTGCTGGAGGTGGCGGAGCAGGTGGACTGGACGATCTGGGTCCCGGCCGCGGTGCTCGTCGCCTTCAGGTCCAGGCACTTCCCGCTGTTGGCGTTGACCAGCTGCCAGTCCGGGGAGGTGGACGAGTTGGGGTTGCGCAGTGTCCACCGCTGGCTCTTCGCACCGGAATGCGCCTTGTGCGTCACCGGCGCGCCGGACGTCAGTGCCCCGTTGAGGACCTCGGCGTTCTCCCGGTTCCCGACGCCCGTCAGGTAGTAGGTCGAACCGTTCCCCGGACCGACGGAGTTGAGGATCCGGTTGAACTTCCAGCGCTGGTCGGTCGCGCCGGTGTAGGGGCGCTGCTCCAGCGGGGCCGGATACGCGCCCGTGACCGTCAAGGCCAGCCCGGACAGCCAGTTGACGATGGCGTAGCTGCCGTCCGTCTGGGGCAGGTACGCCCACCGCATGCCGTCGGTGCCCTTGCAGTTGTACTGCAGGGCCTGCGTCCCCGAGGCGGTTCCGCTGTAGGCGCTGTCGGCGCACATCCGGCTGTTCATGTTGACGAGCTGGAGGCCGGTCTTGTATCCCATCAGCCAGCTCTGGCTCAGGGCGTTGGTGCGGGCACGCTGGCTGAGCTTGGTCAGCCCGGCGGTGGAGCCGCCGATCGGCTCGATGGCTCCCCCGGTCGACACGCTGGTGATCGCGTAGGTGAGGCCGACCGTGGGGTGGGCGACGGCGTCGCCGGTGTCCCCCTTGACGAAGAACTCGTTGTCGGCGATGTTCCAGTGGGTGTCGAGGTAGCTGCCGGCCGCCGGGCTGACGTTGAAGTAGTCGTCGCGGTTGCAGTCGGGCAGCCGGTAGTCGTTCCACTTCAGGCAGGCCCAGGACGGGGTCCCGCCGTAACACATGAGGTCGAACTGGTCCGAGCAGTGCGAGCCGTAGAAGTGCGGGGCGCTCTCCTGCACCGCGCCGAACGTGTGGCCCAGCTCATGGGCGATGGCGTTGGCCCCGAAGCAGTTGGGGACCGCGTCGACCCGCGCGTAGGTGAGACGGTTGTTGTAGTTTTCGGCGCCGGGCCGGTCGTCGGCGTACCTCTGGCCCAGTCCGCAGACGACGGTCGCCTCGGTGAGCATGAGGTATTTGCGGTCCGCGCGGTTGTGGCCCAGTGCCTGCACCGCGGCGACGCCGCTGCCGAAGGTGGCCAGCGCCTCGGCGGGCACGACGACCTCACGGACCGCGACCTGACATCCTCCGGAGACCGCCTCCGTGACGTAGCGGATGTGCCGGCTCTTGCCGGCCGCCGCGGCGGCGTCGTTGAAGGAGTCGTCGGCGTTGGAGAGCCACGCCTGGAACATGGGCAGCAGCCTGCTGTAGCGGTCGGGCATGCTCGGCTCGCGGACGTACAGCACCTCGACGCGCTTGCCGCTCACCCCGTCGCCCTCACAGAACACCCGGGCGGGCGCCGCCTCCACCGCGGCCTCGGCCTGGGCCGCCGTGAGCCGGGCCGTATCACCCTGCGGTCCGGTCCGCGCGCCGAGCCGCGCGCCGGGGAACACGTCGTGATCGTCGACGCAGCTCACCGGCTCGGGTGATGCCGTCGTGCGGGCACCCGGTTGGGACGATGCCGTCGGGCGGGCAGTCGGCTCGGGTGACGCCGTCGTACGGCTACTCGGCTGGGGTGACGCCGTCGGGCGGGCAGTCGGCTCGGGTGGCGCCGCCGGGCGGGCACACGGGGCGGCCGGTGCCGCCTCCGCGGGGGAGGCGTCCAGCCCCCCGGAGACGAGGCTCGCGGCGGCGAGGACTCCCGCCACGGCTAAGAGGGTGGTCTGTCTGGCAAACACGTGAGGGGCTCCCCGATTGCGAATTTCGCGCGCCTTGGCGGCAGCGCTGATCAACATAACCGCCGACTTCGGCATGATCAATCCGAATGGTCCGGCCCTCCCCCGTGCCGCGGAGAGCTGACCTGAGCCCGTCCGCGGGCCACAAGAGGCAGCTCAGGGCTGTGATCGGCGTGGTCCGCGCGCGGTGGACCGGGGCGCGCCCGGTGTGGCGGGGATCCGGCGGCCGCGGCCCTGCCGGCGATCACTCGCGGCCACCGGCCGCGGCGGGATCCGCGTGACAGGGCCCGGGCCGGGATGCGCAGAAGTTATCCGCGCACACCTTGACGTCGCTCGGTGTCAGATGAATTGATTGATCCACTGACAACGTTGTCATCTTGCTCGGGGGAATCTGTGAAACCTCGACCCCGAAGGGACGGGAAGCTATGCGACGACGGTGGATGGCGGCCGTCGCGGTCACCGTGGCGGGCCTACTTACCCTGACCGCCTGCGGTGACGGCGGCGGCGCCGCGCAGAGCCCGCAGGCCGACGGCAAGAAGAAGGTTGAGGTCTTCTCCTGGTGGACCGGACCGGGTGAGGCCGACGGCCTGAAGGCCATGAAGGAGATATTCGAGAAGCAGAACCCCGGCCTGACGTTCTTCGACGCGGCCGTGGCGGGCGGCTCCGGTGACAAGGCGCGTGCCCTGCTGGCCACCAAGTTGCAGGCCGACACCCCGCCGGACACCTTCCAGGGCCACGCGGGCGCCGAGTTGCAGGGCTACATCAAGGCCGGTGACCTGGAGCCGGTCAACTCCCTCTACGACGAGCTCAAGCTGAAGGACGTCTTCCCGCAGCAGTTGATCGACCAGATCAGCGTGCAGGGCCAGATCTACTCGGTCCCGGTGAACATCCACCGCTCCAACGTGATGTGGTTCAACCCCGCCGTGCTCAAGGAGGCGGGCGTCACCGAGGTGCCCGCGACGATCGAGACGTTCGTCGCCGCCCTGGAGAAGGTCAAGAAGACGGGCAAGGTCCCGCTCTCGATCGGCTCGGAGTGGACGATGGTGCACCTGCTGGAGAGCGTGCTGCTCGGCTCGCTCGGCACCGACGCCTACAACAAGCTCTGGACCGCGGGCTCCGACTGGTCGGGTCCGGCGATGACCAAGGCCCTGAACGACTTCAAGACGATCCTGTCCTACGCCGGGGACCCGGCCGACGACTGGCAGCCCGCGGCCAAGCAGGTGGCCGACGGCCAGGCCGCCTTCACCATCATGGGCGACTGGGCCTACGGCTACTTCCACAACCCGCCGGACGGCGGCCTGGGCAAGAAGTCCAAGACCGACTTCGACTGGGCGCCCTCGCCCGGCACCGGCGGCACCTTCATGTGGCTGTCGGACAGCTTCACCCTGCCCAAGGGCGCCCCGAACCGCGACGGGGCGTTGGCGTGGCTGAAGGTGGCCGCGAGCAAGGAGGGCCAGGACGCCTTCAACCCCAAGAAGGGCTCCATCCCGGCCCGTAAGGACGCCGACACCTCCCTCTACACCGACTACCTCGCCGACGCCCTGAAGGACTGGGGGAGCAACAAGCTCGCCGGGTCCATCCAGCACGGCGTCGTCGTCAACGACGCCTGGCGGGTCGCGATCAACGAGGCGGTCGGTCTCTTCCACACCGACAAGGACGTGGCCGCGCTCCAGGCCTCGCTGGCCGAGGCCGCCAAGAACTCGGGTCAGTGATGTCCGGTACGGCCCGCGGCGACGCGGGCCGTACCCCGTGGAAGGGGTGTCAGTGACACGGGTGCGCAGGTGGCTGCCGGGGTTGCTGCTGGTCACGCCGTCGATCATCGCCATCGCGGTCTTCGTGTACGGCATGCTCGGCTGGAACTTCCGGCTGGCCATGACCGACAGGCACGACGAGATCTCCGAGGGGAGTTTCGTCGGCCTGGAGAACTTCGTCACGCTCTGGGATCAGAAGCGCTGGGGCATCTCGGTCAACCACGCCGTCGTCTTCACCGTGGTGTTCGTGTTCGGGGCGCTGGCGCTGGGCTGGCTGCTGGCCTTCCTCATGGAGAAGGGGATCAAGGGGGAGGGGACCTTCCGGGCGGTCTACCTGTTCCCGATGGCGATCTCGTTCGTGGCGACCGGGGTGGTCTGGCGCTGGCTGATGAACTCCGGTCAGGACGAGCGGGCGGTCGGGCTGAACCGGCTGTTCGACAGCCTGGGCCTGGACTTCCTACAGTGGGAGTGGTTCCGGAACCCGGACTGGGGGATGGCGGCCATGGCCATCCCCGCGATATGGCAAATGTCGGGATATGTCATGGCGTTGTTCCTGGCGGGCTTCCGGGGCGTCCCCGAAGACCTCCGGGAGGCGGCCCGGGTCGACGGCTGCACCGAATGGCAGGTCTACCGGCACATCGTGCTGCCGCTGCTCCGCCCGGTGACGCTGTCCGCGCTGATCATCCTCGGGCACATCTCGCTCAAGGTCTTCGACCTGATCGTCGCGGTGTCCGGCAAGCAGATCATCACCGACGTCCCCGCCGTGTTCATGTGGGTGGCGGTCTTCGACTCCCACGACCCGGCCAAGGGCGCCACCATCGCCGCCTACATCGTGCTCGCGGTGAGTGTGTTCGTCATCCCCTATCTGGTCTGGACCCTTCGCAAGGAGAGGCGGCCATGACGGCCACGGAGACGCGGACCCCTCCGGTGCGGGCGCACGGGCCGGGCGGCCGGGCCGGGCGGCGGGCGGGCTGGGCGCGCGGCGTCCGGCTGGCGCTGCTGGCCGCCTTCCTGGTGATCTTCCTGATCCCGGTCTACGTGCTGCTGGTCACCAGCTTCAAGCCGCTGACCGAGGCCGACCCCAGCCGGGCCTGGGCGCTGCCCGAGGTGTGGACAGCGCAGCCGTGGCGGGTGGCCTGGGACAAGCTCGCCCCGGGCATCTGGAACAGCGTGCTGCTGGCCGTACCCGGTGCGCTGATCTCGGCGGTCCTGGGCTCCATGAACGGCTACGTGCTGTCGAAGTGGCGCTTCCCCGGCGCCGACGTGCTGTTCACGCTGTTCCTGTTCGGCATGTTCATCCCCTACCAGGGGGTCATGATCCCGCTGGTCCAGCTCCTGGTGAAGCTCAACGAGATCACCCAGTCCGTCACCGGGGCGTCGGGGGTCTTCTACGGCGCGATACCGGGGCTGCTCCTGGCGCACGTGGTCTACGGCATCCCGATCTGCACGCTGATCTTCCGTAACTACTACGTCACCATCCCGGACGAGCTGATCGAGGCCTCCCGGGTGGACGGCGCGGGGATGCTGCGGACCTACTGGTCGGTGGTGCTGCCGGTCTCCGGGCCGGCCTTCGCGGTGGTGATCATCTGGCAGTTCACCTCGATGTGGAACGACTTCCTGTTCGCCGTCTTCCTCACCGGCCCGCAGAGCTGGCCCACCACGGTCATGCTCAACAACATCGCCGGCGCCCAGACCGTCCCCTACAGCCAGCAGATGGCCGCGGCCCTGCTCGCCTCCATCCCCACGATGATCGTCTACGTCCTGCTCGGCCGGTTCTTCATGCGCGGTCTCATGGCCGGGGCGCTGAAGGGGTGACTCACGGCCGGAGCACCTCAGGATGGACCAGGGAGTCGCCCAGCGCGGTGCGGTGGTAGAGGACGCCCCGGCCGGTGCGGCTCCCGGCGACCAGGCCCGCCCTGCGCAGCGCGGCCAGGTGGCCTCCGACGGTGCCCAGGCTCAGGCCGAGCAGGGTGACGAGCTGGGTGGTGGTCGCCGGGCCGGCCAGCTCCAGGAGCACGCGGGCCCGGGTCCGGCCGATCAGCCCGGCCAGCCCGTCGGGCGCCCGGTGCGGGATACCCGCGCCCCGGGCCGGATAGCTGATCGCGTACGGCCACGCGTGCTCGAGGTAGGAGCCCACTCCGCAGTCGAAGGGGGAGGGCACGAGGAGCAGGCCGCGTCCGTCGAGCCGGTGGGTCGCGTCCGGGCTCCGCGCGTCGACCTCGATGACCCCGTCCGGGCGCCACCGTACCCGGGGGCTGAGGTCGGCCAGCGCCGCCGCCCAGCCGTAGGCGGCCAGCCGGCCCGCCCGCTGGACCACGTCCCGCTCCAGGATCGCGTGGAAACGTGGCCACGAGGGGGCGACGATCTCGTCCCAGACGGCCTGGAGCGCGGCGGCGAACAGTTCCACGACGTCCGGTGAGAACAGCACGTCCATGACCGCGTCCGGGGGACGCGCCATGCCCTCCAGGTTCCGGGCGATCTCGCCGTGCGCCTGGGCGGCCGGGGTCGCCCGCACGGCCGCGAGCTCGGCGGCGAAGGGGGTGCTCACCCCGGCCGGCGGCGGCGCGGGGAAGTCGGCGTTGTAGAGCCGGTCCCGGTACAGCGTCACCAGGGCGCCCAGGCCGGCCTGCCTGGCCAGCAGGCCCTCGTACGGCCCGCGCATCCGGTCCACCCACGCCCGCCACACCGGGTCGTCCTTCTTGCCGGACAGCAGCCAGAGCGCCTGCTTGGTGACCATGAGAGGGGAGATGGCGAACCTGCTCGCCATGACGTCCTGCGGGCTGACCTCGATCAGGTAGACCATCCAGCGACCTTTCGGAGATATCCGAAAGCTTAGTCAGCCGTCCCGGCCCGCCCGAACATGGTCCGCATGACCCCCACACAAGAGCGCGGCGCGACCTACACGGAGGTTTTCGCGGGCCGGGAGTTCCGGGTGCTGTTCGGGAGCTTCGCGCTCCTGGTGGCCGGGGACCAGATCAAGATGCTGGCCCTGTCGGCCCTGGTCTACACACGGACCGGGTCGCCCGGGCTGTCGGCCGCGACGTACATGCTGGGCTTCCTGCCCTACATCGTCGGCGGGACGTTCCTGCTCTCGCTGGCCGACCGGCTCCGGCCGCGCGAGCTGATGATCGCCGGTGAGCTGGTCCGGGTGGTGACCTGCCTGCTGCTGGCCTTCGCCGGGCTGCCCGTCTGGGCGATGCTGGCCCTGGTCCTCCTGACCGGGCTGTTCTCGCCGGTCTTCGCCGCCGCCCGCAGCGCCCTCCTGCCCGACCTGCTGCCGGGTGACGCGTTCGTGCTGGCCAGGTCGGTGCTGTCCATGACGGCCGCCGGGGCGCAGATCGGCGGGCTCGCGGTGGGCGGCGGCATCCTCGCCGCCGCCGGCCCGGACGGGGCGCTGGCCGGCACCGCCGTGCTGTCGGCCGTGGCCGCGGTGGTGCTCCGGGCCGGGCTGCCCGGCCTGCCGGCCCGGGGCGCGGTGGGCGGCGGCGCCGTACGGGAGACCCTGCGGGTCAACCGGTCCCTGCTGGCCGACGCCAGGGTGCGCGGGCTGCTGCTCGCCCACTGGCTGCCGGTGTCGTTCGTGACGGGCGCCGAGGCGATGCTCGTGCCCTACCTGGGCGGCACGGCCGGGATCGCGCTCGCCGCCGCGTCCGCGGGGCTGGCGGCCGGGAACCTCGCCGTCGGCCGGTTCGCCGCGCCGTCGGCGCGGGAGCGGCTGGCGCTGCCCCTGGCGGTGCTCGCCGGGGTGCCGCTGCTCGGCTTCGCCCTCCAACCGGGCCTCGCGGGGGCCGTCCTGATCGCCGTGCTCGCCACGGCGGGCAGCGGCGCCTACCAGCTCGGGCTGCAGCGGAGGTTCCTGGAGGCGGTGCCCGAGCGGGTCCGGGGACAGGCCTTCGGGCTGGTGTCGGCGGGCGCGATGACCGGCCAGGCGCTGGGCGCCGCGCTGGTGGGCGCCGCCGCCGAGCTGGCGGCCCCGCACCTGGCGATCGCCGCCGCGGGCCTGGCGGTCATCGGGTGCTCCCTCGCCCTCCACCGCTCCCTGCGGCCGTCCCCGGTGCCGGGCTAGGGGCGCAGCTCTCCGGAGCCGCGGGGGATGAGCCGGGTGGGCAGCTCGATCCGGGCGGCTGGGCCCGGCTCCCCTGTGATGCGGCGGAAGAGCAGCTCGGCCGCGGTCCGGCCGAGCTTGGCCGGGTCCTGGGCGACCACGGTCACTCCGGGCACCAGCAGGTCGGCGAGCTCGAAGTCGTCGAAGCCGACCATGGCGAGCCGGTGCCCGGTGCGCAGCGTGGCCACGGTGATCCGGCCGTTGCCGGTGAACACCGCGGTGGGCGGGTCGTCGCCGGAGAGCATCCGGGCCAGCGCGGGCCCGGCCTGCTCCGGGGGGCCCGTCGCCACCAGCGACCCGTCGAACGACAGGCCCGCGTCGGCGAGGGCGCGGCGGTAGCCGCGCAGGCGCTCGGCGGCGGTGAAGATGGACGAGCTGTCGCCGAGGAAGGCGACCCGGTGGTGGCCGTGCCGGATCAGGTGGGTGACCCCGGTGTGCGTCCCGCCGTTGTTGTCGCAGGTCACCGTGTCCACCTCCAGCCCGCCCGGCCGGTCGGCGAAGACGGCGGCGATGCCCGCGTCGAGCTCGGGCCTCAGGTAGTCGTGGTCGTCCCCGGCCGGCACGATGATCAGGCCGTCCACCCGGCGGGAGCAGAAGGTGAGGACGAGCTCCCGCTCGCGCGTCGGCTCCTCCCCCGAGGAGCCGCTGAGCACCAGTGAGCCGTACCGGAGCGCCACGTCCTCGACCGCGCGGCTGATCCCGGAGTAGAACGGGTCGGCCACGTCCTCGATCACCAGGCCGATGCTCGCGGTCCGGCCCCGGCGCAGCACCCGGGCGCTCTCGTTGCGCCGGTAGCCGAGCCGTTCGATGGCCGACAGGACCCGCTCGGCGGTGGCGGGGTTGACCCCCGGCTCCTCGTTGACGACCCGGGAGACGGTCTTGAGCGCCACCCCGGCCGCCGCCGCGACATCTTTCATGGTGGGACGTCCACGGACACTGTCTGCCACGGCCCGATCATCGCCCAAGTCCAGCCGGTTGACAACGTTGTCATCCAGCCCGGCTGCTCACCGGGAGAGCATGCCGCCCCGCACGCCCGTCGCGCGCAGGTCGGACTCCACCCTCGCGGCGGTGGCCAGCAGCGGCGGCAGCAGGTCGCGCTGGAGGGACTCGACGGTCGTCCGGCTCGCGTGGGAGGAGATGTTCATCGCGGCGACCACCCGGCCGGAGCGCTCCCGGACCGGCACGGCGACCGAGCGCAGCCCCTCCTCCAGCTCCTGGTCGACCACCGCCCACCCCCGCGCGCGGACGCCGTCCAGCTCGGCCCGGAGGGCGGCGGGCTCGGTGACGGTCCGGGGGGTGAACCCGCGCAGCCCGGCGCGGCCGAGACAGGCGTCGAGCTCCTCCGGGGGGAGCGCGGCCAGCAGCACCCGGCCCATCGAGGTGCAGTGGGCCGGGAAGCGGGTGCCGATGGCGATGGTCACCCGCATGATCCGGGTGGTGGCCACCCGGGCCACGTAGACGATGTCCTCGCCGTCGAGCACGGCCACGGACGCCGACTCGTGCACCTCGGCGACGAGCCGCTCCAGGTGCGGCTCGGCGACCTCGGGCAGGGAGAGACCGGACAGGTAGGCGTAGCCGAGCTCCAGCACGCGGGGGGAGAGCGCGAACAGCCGCCCGTCGGTCCGGACGTAGCCGAGGTCGACGAGCGTCAGCAGGAACCGCCGGGCCGCCGCCCGGGTCAGACCGGTGGCGCGGGCGACCTCGCTGAGCGTCAGCTCGGGGGTGGCCGCGCCGAACGCCCGGATCACCGACAGCCCCCGGGCCAGCGACTGCACGTGGTCGGGGCCGCGGTCGACCGGTCCGTCCACGTCTCGGTCAACCGGTCCGTCCATCCCCGTCCTCCTCGTTCCGCTCGAACTCTAGTGCCGCCTGCGCCACCGCGAACGCGCGGTTGGCCGCGGGCACGCCCGCGTAGACCGCGGTGTGCAGCAGCACCTCCTTGATCTCCTCCTCGGTGAGCCCGACGCGGAGCGCCGCCCGCACGTGCATGGCCAGCTCCCGCTCGTGCCCGAGCGCGGTCAGCAGGGCGAGGGTGAGGCAGCTCCGGGTGCGCCGGTCCAGGCCGGGACGGGTCCAGATCTCCCCCCAGGCGTATTTGGTGATGAGCTCCTGGAAGTCCGCGGTGAACGGCGTGGCGCCCGCGGCGGCGCGGTCCACGTGCTCGTCGCCCAGTACGGCCCGGCGCGTCGCGTCTCCGGCGCTCCACATGTCCATCCGTCAGCTCCTTGTCGTGTCGCCGCGGGCCGTCCCCGCGGGAGGCGGCCACCTGTCACCCCGAGGGGCCGTGCGGGCCGCGACCACCCGGTCACTCCGGGGGGTCGAAGTGGGCCGCGACCACCCGGTCGACGAAGACCCCGGCGGAGCCGAGATAGCCCGCCGGGTCCAGGGCGGCCTCCAGCTCCTGCGCCGTCAGAGCCAGGCCGGGCCCGGCCAGCAGCGCCTCGCGCAGCGACAGGCCCTCGGCGGCCGCCCGGGCGCAGGCGGCGTCCACCAGCCCGCGCGCCTCAGGGGTGCCGCCGAGCCGGGCGACGACGTGCTCGGCCATCGGCAGCCCCCGCGCCGCGCCGAGGTTGGCCCGCATCCGCGCCGGGTCGACGGTCAGGCCCTCCAGCACCTCGCCGAGCCAGGACGCGGCGCTGCCGGTGAGCCGGAGCAGCTCGCCGAGCGTCTCCCACTCGGCCTGCCAGGGGCCGGCGGCGCGCTCGTGCTCCTGGACCATGCCCGCGAGCACCGAGGCCACCAGGCCGGGGACGCGCTGGACGCAGGCGAGCACCGACACCGCGCCCACCGGGTTGCGCTTGTGCGGCATGGCGCTGGAGCCGCCCCGGCCGGGGGCCGACGGCTCGGCGGCCTCTCCCACCTCGGTCTGGGCCAGCAGCTTCACATCGGTGGCGATCTTGCCGAGCGTCCCGGCGGCCGTGCCGAGGGCGCAGGCCAGCCGGGCGACCGGGGCGCGGTCGGTGTGCCAGGGCAGGACCGGCTCGGCCAGGCCCAGCCCGGCCGCCAGGCGCGGCAGCACCTCGTGGCCCCGGCCGCCGAGGGCGGACAGGGTGCCCGCCGCCCCGCCGTACTGGACCGGCAGCGGCAGCTCCGCCAGCTCCGCCCGCGACCGGTCCAGCGCGCTCAGCCAGCCCGCGGCCTTGAGCCCGAAGGTGATCGGCACCGCCTGCTGCAGGACCGTGCGCCCGGCCATCACGGTGTCGCGGTGCCCGGCCGCCAGGCGCGCGCACGCGTCGGCGCAGGCGGACAGGTCGGCCAGGAGCGGCGCGAGGGCGCGGCAGGCGACCAGCATCGCGGCCGTGTCGTTGATGTCCTGGCTGGTCGCGCCGTAGTGCACGTATCGCCGCAGCTCGGGCTTGACCCGCTCGCGCAGGGCGGCGACCAGGGGGATGACCGGGTTGCCCGCCGGCGCGGCCCGGCCGCCCAGCTCGGCGAGGTCGAACAGCTCCGGCCGGCAGGCCGCCTCCAGCGCCTCGACCGCCTCGTCCGGGATCAGGCCGATCCCCGCCTGGGCGGTGGCCAGCGCGGCCTCGACGTCCAGCATCGCCGCCAGCCACGCCGCGTCCGACACCTCTGGCGCGGCACCGCCCCTGGCGAACATCCCCGCGAACAGTCCGTCGCGCGCCGACAAGGTCATGCTCACCTCCAGTAATGATGATGTCGACAGATTGTCACGTATATGGGTGAGCGTCGCGGTGAACGTCAAACACCTTCCAGAACGACGGCCAGCCCCTGGCCCACCCCGACGCAGATGGCGGCCAGGCCGTAGCCGCCGCCGCGACGGTGCAGCTCGTGGGCGAGGGTGCCCAGGATGCGGGCGCCCGAGGAGCCGAGCGGATGGCCGAGGGCGATCGCACCGCCGTTGACGTTGACGATCTCCGGGTCGAGGTCCGGCCACTCGGCCAGGCAGGCCAGGGACTGGGCGGCGAAGGCCTCGTTGAGCTCGACGGCGCGCAGATCGGACCAGGTGACACCCGCGCGGCCGAGCGCCGTGCGGGCGGCCTCCACCGGTCCGATGCCGAACAGGTGCGGCTCCACGCCGACCGCCGCCCGCGCCGCGATCCGCGCCAGCGGCGTACGGCCGGCCCGCCCGGCCCCCGCCTCGTCGCCGATGAGCAGGGCGGCGGCGCCGTCGTTGAGGGGGGAGGCGTTGCCGGCGGTGACGGTGCCGCCGGGGCGGAAGACCGGCTTGAGCCGGGCGAGCGCCTCCGGTGTCGCGTCGGCCCTGACGCACTCGTCACGGTCGAGGGCGTCGAGCGGGGCCACCTCGCCGCCGAAGACGCCGCGCTCCCAGGCCGCCGCCGCGCGCCGGTGGCTGCGGAGGGCGAAGGCGTCCTGGGCCTCGCGGGTGATCCGGTAGCGGTCGGCGAGGATCTCCGCGCCCTCGCCCAGGGCGACCGTCCACTCGGCCGGCATCAGGGGGTTGACCATGCGCCAGCCGAGGGCCGTGTCGTGCAGGGTCTGCGGCCCCCGGTCGAAGCCGCGCGGCGGTTTGGGCATCACCCATGGCGCCCGGCTCATCGACTCCGACCCGCCGGCGATCACCAGGGAGGCGTCGCCCACGGCCACGGCGCGGGAGGCGGCGACGGCCGCCTCCAGTCCGGACCCGCACAGCCGGTTCACGGTCGTGCCCGGCACCGTGACCGGGAGCCCGGCGAGCAGGACGGCCATCCGCGCGACGTCGCGGTTGTCCTCGCCCGCGCCGTTGGCCGCGCCGAAGAACACGTCGTCGACGGCCGCCGGATCGAGGCCGGGGGAGCGGGCGGCCAGCGCGCGGACCACGTGCGCCGCCAGGTCGTCGGGGCGGACGCCCGACAGCGCGCCGCCGTGGCGGCCGATGGGCGTGCGGACCGCGTCGAGGACGAAGACGTCGTTCATGGCCGGGTCCTCCCGCTGTCGCCGGTGAGGTGGCGCAGGACGCCGAGCTCCTCGGGGGTGGGGGGAGCCGTCTCGCGCAGCTCGGCGGCCGTCGCGAGGTCCCAGCCGGTGGCCGCGCGGGCCTGGTCGAGGGTGACGCCGGGATGCAGGTGGGTGACGACCAGCTCGCTGCTCGCCGGGTCGGGTTCCAGGATCGCCAGGTCGGTGATCACGGTGCGGGGGCCGCCGCCGCGCAGGCCGAGGCGCTCCCGGTCGCCCGGACCGGAGCCGAAGCCGACGGAGGTGACGAAGTCCACGCGGTCGACGAACGCGCGGCGGCTCTGCCGTACGATCACGGTCACCTCGCGGCAGGAGGCGGCGATCTCGGGGGCCCCGCCCGCGCCGGGGAGACGGACCTCCGGATCGGCGTAGGGGCCGATCACGGTCGTGTTGATGTTGGCGAACCGGTCGATCTGGGCGGCGCCCAGGAAACCGACGTCGATGCGGCCCGGCTGGAGCCAGTAGTTGAAGATCTCCGGAACGCTCACGACGGCGTCGGCGGTGTCGGCCAGCACGCCGTCCCCGATGGACAGGGGCGGCAGGTCCGGCCTGGCGCCGATGGTCCCCGACTCGTAGACGAGCACGAGGCCGGGGGTGTGGGTACGGCGGGCGAGGTTGGCGGCGGTGCTGGGCAGGCCGATGCCCACGAAGCACGACTGGCCCTCGCGCAGCCGCCTGGCCGCCGCCACGGTCATCATCTCGTCGGCGGTGTAGGCCGCGGTCATCGGCCGGCCTCCGGGCCGGGGCCGGGGGCATGCCCCGCGGACCGGGCTCCTCGCGGGGGGACGGGTACGGCGCTCATCGGCGGGCCTCCGCTCCGGGGGTGAGGACGTGTCGGGCCATCCAGGCGGTGAAGGTCTCGCGGTCGCGGCTGATCCCGTCCCAGGCGCGGTAGAAGTCGTTGTCCCGGGTGGAGTAGCCGGCGCTGTAGGAGGGGTGGGAGCCGCCGGGGGCCTCGGACACGTGGGTGATCGCCCAGCCGGGCAGCACGATCGCGCCGGGCCGTGGCTCCAGCTCCTCGACCACCTCCTCCACGGTGACCAGGGAGCGCCGCGCCGCCAGGACGGCCTCCTTCTGCACCCCGGTGATCCCCCACAGCTGCACGTTGCCCCGCCGGTCGGCGCGCTGGGCGTGCACCACGGCGACGTCGGGGTTGAGCGCGGGGACGGCGGTGAGCTCCTCGCCGGTGAACGGGCAGGTGATCGGCCGGACGCGGGCGGTGTGGGCGGGCAGGCCGGTGCCCCGGTAGCCGCGCAGCACCGCGAAGGGCAGTCCGGAGGCCCCGGCGACGTAGGCGTTGGCGATGCCCGCGTGGCTGTGCTCCTCGATCTCCAGCGGCGCGGGCCAGCGGTTCTGCACCGCGTCGCGGAAGCGGTGCAGCGACCCCACCCCGGGGTTGCCGCCCCAGGAGAAGACCAGCCGCCGGGCGCAGCCCATCCCGATCATCTGGTCGTAGATCAGGTCGGGGGTCATCCGGATCAGCGTGAGGTCGCGGCGGCCCTGTCGGATGATCTCGTGTCCGGCCGCGTAGGGGATCAGGTGGGTGAAGCCCTCCAGCGCCACGCTGTCACCGTCGTGCACGAGATCCGCCACCGCGTCGGCGAGCGGAACCACCGTGGCCATCTCGCCCCCTCGTAGGTATGTTCGTCATGCGGACGACTGTTCTTTCAGCGAACATACTGACCCGCCGTCTGGAAGGTCAATGCAGGGAAATATCGCGAAATACACCTTCCGGCGGTCTACGCCGGGATTATGGGAAAGTGGGGCAATGACTGATCGGGGAGTCAGGCTGTCGCGGGCCCTGCTGATCGCCGGGTTCGTGCTCGCCTCGCTCAACCTGAGGCCCGCGCTGGCCGGGGTCTCGCCGGTGCTGAGCGAGATCATGGCCGACCTCGGGCTGAGCGCGGCCGGCGGCGGGGCGATCACCACGGTGATGGTGGTCTGCCTGGGGGTGCTGGCCCCGCTCGCCCCGCTGCTGGCCCGCCGGGTCGGGCTGGACCGCACGCTGCTGGCCGGGCTGCTGATCCTGGCGGCCGGGGTGGTGCTGCGTGCCGCCGGGAGCGTCCCGGCCCTCTACGCGGGGGCGGCCGTCGCCGGCACGGCCATCGCCATCATGAACGTGGTGATGCCCGGCGTCGTCAAGCAGCACTTCCCCACCCGCGTCGGCCTGTTCACCTCGGTCTACGTCTCCGGCCTCGTGCTGGGCGCCGCCGCCGCGTCCGGGCTGACGGTGCCGCTGGAGCGTGCCACCGGGTACGGCTGGCGCGAGGCGACCGCGACGGCCGCCGTCCCGGCCGTGGCGGCGGCCGTGCTCTGGCTGCCCCAGGCGCTGCGCTCCCCGGCGCGCCGGGGGAGCGCCCCCCGGTCCTTCCGCGCGGTGCTGGGCAGCCGGGTGACCTGGGCCGTCACCGCCTACATGGGCCTTCAGTCGCTGACCTTCTACATCATGCTCGCCTGGGTGCCCACGATCTTCCGGGACGCGGGACTCCCCGCCGACCAGGCGGGCTACATGCTCGGCCTGACCAACCTGGCGCAGATCGCCGCGACCCTCACGGTCCCGATCCTCGCGGGGCGGGCCCGGTCGCAGGTGCCGCACGTGACGGCCGCGACCGTGCTGACCATCGCGGGATACGTCGGCGTGCTGGCCGCCCCGGCGACCCTTCCCTGGCTGTGGATGACGGTGCTGGGCCTGGGGCAGGGCGCCTCGATCGCGCTCGCCCTGCTGATCATCACGCTGCGCGCCCCCGACCCCGCCTCGGTCACCGCGCTGTCGGCCGTCGCCCAGTCCGCCGGATACGTGCTGGCGGCGCTCGGCCCGTTCCTGATCGGGGTGCTCCGCCAGGGCTCGGGCGGCTGGACGCTGCCGCTGCTGGCCGGGCTCGGCGCGTGCGGGCTGCAACTGGTCGCCGGGTTCCTGGCCGGCCGCCCGGTGGCCGCCGGCACGGAGAAGGCACATTCCCCCGCCATCGCAAAATAGGACAAAAGTCGCCGAAAACTCCGGAGTGCGCTGCCCGTCGTGTCCAAGGCACCTGACGGTCGTGTCGAAGGCACCTGACGGTCACCTCCGGCCCCTACGGTCCTGCGCATGATCCGTAGGCTCCTGCCCGTGGCGCTGGCCGTCCTCGTGAGCGGTACCGTCACCGTTGTGCTGCACCAACCCGAACCCGCGACGGCCGACCGCCGTGGCGACGCGCCCATCGTCATCGGCCACCGGGGCGCCAGCGCGCACCGGCCCGAGCACACGCTGCTGTCCTACGAGGCCGCGATCGCGCTCGGCGCCGACTACATCGAGCCCGACCTGGTCTCCACCAAGGACCACGTGCTGGTCGCCAGGCACGAGAACGAGATCTCCGGCACCACCGACGTCGACAGCCGCCCCGAGTTCGCGGCGCGCCGCACCACCAAGACGATCGACGGGCGCCCGGTGACCGGGTGGTTCACCGAGGACTTCACCCTCGCCGAGCTGCGTACGCTCAGGGCCGAGGAGCGCGTCCCCGACCTGCGCCCGGACAACACCGTCTTCAACGGCCTCGCGCAGATCCCCACCTTCGAGGAGATCGTCCAGCTCGCGCAGCGCCACGGCGTCGGCGTCTATCCCGAGACCAAGCACCCCAGCTACTTCGACTCCATCGGCCTGTCCCTGGAGGAGCCGCTGCTGGAGACGCTCACCCGGTACGGCTGGAACGGGCGGCGCGACCCGGTCTTCATCCAGTCCTTCGAGACCGCCAACCTGCGCGAGCTCAGGGAGCGGACCCGGCTGCCGCTGATCCAGCTCATCACCGCCACCGGCGCGCCGTACGACTGGACGGCGGCCGGAGACCCGCGCACCTACGACACCATGGTCACCCCCGAGGGGCTGCGCGAGGTGGCGGGCTACGCCGACGGCATCGGCGTGGACACCCGGCGGATCGTCCCGGCCGGTCCCGACGGCCGCCTCCTGCCGCCCACCACGCTCGTCGCCGACGCCCACCGGGCCCGCCTGAAGGTCCACACCTGGACCGTCCGGAACGAGAACTCCCAGCTCCCGGTGGACTTCCGGCTCGGCGACCCGGCCAACCCCGCCTTCCCCCGCGCCACGGGCGACGTGATGGGCTGGCTGGAGAAGCTGTACAAGCTCGGGCTGGACGGCGTCTTCGCCGACGACCCCGGCGTGGCCCGGGCCGTCCGGGAGCGTCTCCTGTAGCACGGTGACCACGGCGATCCAGATGACCGGGCGACCCACGGACGGCCATCCGGATCGCCGGGCCGGCTACCGGTGACCTCCGGCGGCGCCTGGGCTGAGGCGGCCGCCGGAGGTCCGAGCGAGGTCCGCGGCCACCGCGCGGTGAGCGACGGTGAGCGGCGGAGACCTCAGGGTGGGGGGTGTCAGGCGACGGCGACCTCGTCCATGGGACGCAGCTCGTCGGCGTAGCTGACCGACACGCGGCGCATCACGCCGCTGTCGCTGATGGAGTACTGGCCCAGCCGCCACAGCGGCGGCGAGTAGGCGTGGATGGAGACGCTGCCGTCCACCGCGCCGGTCAGCCGGTGGATGTGGTCGGGGCCGAAGGAGAACGACTCGCCGGCCGAGACCACGGTCTCCAGGTGCTCGCCGCCGATGCGGGGGTTGCACTCCAGCAGCGTCCCGGCCACCACCCGGACCGCGCCGGAGGAGATGTCGTGGTCGTGCCAGCCGGTGTCGTCCTCCGGCCGCCAGCACAGCAGCCAGACGTCGACGTAGGCGTCCCGGTAGAGGGAGGCGTAGTGGCGGCCGCCCTCCTCGGGGAAGTCGACCTGCTCCTCCCAGCGGGAGGGGTCGGCGGCCAGTTCGTCGACCAGGTCGCGCAGCTCGCGCCGGTCGAGGGTGCGGGCGGGCAGCTCTCCGTAGCTCATCGCCGGCCTCCTGGGAGCGCACAGCGCTCACTGCCCTGGGACTGGTTCACGTTCACTTGCGCGACTCCTTCCGGTTCAGCAGGCGGTTGGGATTGGTGACCGCGACGGCGTGCCGGGCGGCATCGCCGAGCGCGGGGTCAGGGGCCCTGGCGTAGGGCTCGTCCGAGCCGTTGACCACGACGTCGATGCCGAGCTCGCGGACGATCGCGTCGATGGCGCGCGGGCCGTAGGAGGAGGTCTCCACGTACATGTCCGGGTCCACCTGGCCCCGTCCCTCGCCGGCCCGGTTGAGCAGCCGCTCGGAGTGGAGCGGGGCCAGCCCGGCCAGCAGCGCGAAGCAGACCCGCAGTCCGGGGTGGCGGTGGCGGCCGAAGGCGGAGAAGGCGTACCAGGAGGCGTGCATCTGCTGCACGTACGGCACGACGGCGGGCCACCAGCCGGGGCCCTCGGGCTCGGCGGCCGGTCCGGGGTGCACGAAGAGCGGCAGGTCGCGGGCGGCGAGCACGTCGAGCAGCGGGGCGACCCTGGCGAGGTCCGCGCCGGTCGCCACGGCCGTCGCCGGCAGCTGGAGCCCGGCCAGCCCCTGGTCGAGCGCCTTGGCGAGCCGGGACAGGTCGATCTCGCTGAGGCAGGTCGCGGCCCAGGCCCCGAACGGGGCCGGCAGGGCGAGGGCGTCCTCGTGGTAGGCGTCGATGATCGGCCAGGCGTCCTCGGGCGGCAGCGACTCGATGCCGAGCGGGCTGGACAGCGAGACCAGGGCCAGGTCGAGCCCGTCGTTCAGCGCCAGGCGCCTGGTGAGGTCGTGGTCGGCGGGATCGACCTCGTAGGCGGGTTCGCCGTCGAGGTGGAGGGTCCAGCCGTCGAGGCGCGGTGGGACCGTGCGGCGCCGGAGCGCGTCCACGAACGCGGGCGTCCACAGGTGCTGGTGCACGTCGACGGTCATTTCTCCCCCTCCTTTCGAGATATTCCCTACCTAGAATATAGGTAACCGCTCTGACCTTACTACGCATCCAGGTGACGCGTTTCAGTGAACCGTTTCAGTGAACCGTTTCACCTCTTGTGTGTCAATGCCCTAAAACGCCGTGATGTACGGAGAACGGCCCTCTCGGGAGGCTGGAGGCATAGGCTGGCCGGGTGCCCCAGCCCCGGAAACGAGCGACGATACGCGAGGTGGCGAAGGCCACCGGCCTCTCACCGGCCTCGGTCTCGTATGCCCTGCGAGGGATGCAGGTCTCGGAGGAGACCATCGAGCGGGTGCGCCGGGTCGCCGCCGAGCTCGGCTACGAGGCCGATCCCATCGCCCGCGCGCTGGCCAGTGGCCGGACCGGGATGATCGGCCTGCTCTGCGGCTCCCTTGAGGACCTCTGGCAGCAGGCCCTGGCGGTCGGCATCGGCCGGGCCCTGAAGGACAACGACCGCTACGCGCTGATCCTGGACGCCACCGGCGACCCCGTGCGGGAGCGCACGCTGGCCAGGCAGCTCCGTGACCAGCGGGTGGACGCCCTGATCGTGCAGCCGGTGGACCCGGCCGCGCCGCTCTGGTCCGAGCTGTGCGAGAGCCTGCCGGTGGTGTCGATCGGCGACTCGCTGGCCGGGGCGCGCACGGCGGGAGAGGTCGTGTTCGACAACCGCGCCGGTGTGACCCTGGCGCTGGAGCACATGCGCGACCGGGGCCACCGGCGTGTCGCCGTCCTCACCCCGACCCGGGCCAGCACCCCCGACCGCCCCGCCGACGTGCACGTCCTGGCCGAGGCGGGACGGCTGGGGCTGGACATCGAGGTGGTCACCGCGCCCCAGGCGCTGACCGCCGCCACGGACGTCGCCCGGCGGATGCTCGCCGACGGGCACCGGGCGTTCTTCTGCTTCGCCGACTCGATCGCCTACGGGGTGTACGCTGCGGCGGCCGAGCGGAACCTGCGGATCCCCGCCGAGGTGTCCGTGATGGGCTACGACGACCACCCGATGTCGGGACTGCTCAGCCCGGGACTGACCACGGTCGACTGGGACATCGACGGCATCGTCCGCGCGGCCGTCCGTCTGGTCGTGGCCGCCGCCGAGGGCAACACCCGCCGCCGCCGGATCGTCCAGGCCCCCGAGCTCCGCGAACGCGGCTCGGTGGGCTGACCCGCGCCCCACACCCGGGCCGCGCCTGCCCTGTGCCCGCGCGTGCCGTGCCGTGCCTGCCCGCGCACGGCCGCTAGGCGAGATCCGGCAGGAGCTCGCCCGGCGCCGGGGAGACCGGCAGCGGCCCGCCCAGCGACGGCCCGTCCGGCAGCGGGTCGCCCGGAGGCAGGCCACCCGGCGACCGGGACCCCGCCCGCGCGTGGGGCCCACACATGAGGCCGGGCAGCATCCCGCGCGCCGCGTCGAGGTCGGCGTCGAGGGGGCGGTCGGCCATCCGGGCGTCAAGGCCGACGTCGCAGGGCAGACCCCGCTGACGCAGCGCCCGGACCGCCGCGACCAGCTCGCAGGCCAGCACCGTTTCGAGCGGTTCGAGGGCGGACAGGGCCGAGCGCGCGGCCTGGGGGGTGAAGCTCGCGTGGTCCTCGGTCCCCAGGGAGAGCACGGCGGTGCCGAGGGTCACCGGGGAGGCGAGCTGGCGGAGCTCGGCCAGGGCCGAGTGGGCGACGTATTCGAGGATCATCACGCCGGACAGGCCGGGGCGCTCGGCCAGGAAGGGCAGCAGGCCGGTGTGGGCGGGGTCGGTCAGGGTGGCGAGCCGGGCGGCGCTCAGCGAGGCGGTCTGGACGACGGCGGCCCTGAGCGCGTCGAGGGCGAGCGCGACCTTGACGGAGTGGAAGTTGCCGTTGTGCCAGGCCCGGCCGTCGGCGATCAGCGGATTCTCCGGGGCGGCGTTGAGCTCCTCGGTGACGGCCCGCTCCGCGCGGTCGAGGGCGTCGAGGGCGGCGCCGTGGACCTGGGGGAGGGCGCGGTAGCCGTAGGGGTCCTGGACCCGGCGCGGGAGGGTGGCGCCGATCAGCTCGCGGAGCCCGGCCGCCACCGCCGCCTGGTCCGGCCTGCGCTGCACGGCCTGCGCGAGCGGTTCGAGCGAGGCGTCGATCGCCTGGAAGGAGTGGGCCGCGACCGCCGTCGTGGCGGTGAGGACGGCTCTCAGGCGGTGGCAGGCCAGGGCCGCGTCCGCGAGGGTCGCCGCGCCGGAGCTGATGAAGGGGAGGGCGTCGCTGGAGGCCAGCGCGTATCGGGGGCCGGGGCCGCCGCCGGTGCCGGGGGGCGGTGTCCAGGGGAGTTCGCCGAGGAGGCAGAGGGCGGTGGTGGCCAGCGCGGTGAGGTCGCCGGTGCCGATGGCGCCGTAGGTGCGGATCGGGGGGGTGAAACCCTGGTTGACGGCGGCGGCGAGAACGGGCAGCAGGCCGGGGTTGAGGCCGGAGCCGCCGGTGAGGAGCTGGTTGAGGCGGACCACGAGGGTGGCGCGGGCGCGCGCCTCCCCGATCAGCGGACCGGCGCCGCCGGCGTGGCTGCGGAGCAGGTCGAGACCGGCGGCCTCGACCGTGACGCCCTTGTTGGCCCCCACCCCGGTGGTCTGGCCGTACAGCGGCCCGCTGAGGGAGCGGGCCGTCTGCCAGGCGGTCTCGGCGCGGTCGGTGGAACCCAGCAGGATCCCGGAGCCGTGCGCGGCCCGGTGGACCTGCTCGCAGGTCAGGCGGGCGCCGTCGAGGACAACCGTCATCGGGTCAGTCGCCGAACACCAGGTCGAGCAGCCAGCTCACCACGCCGACGACGATCGCGCCCCAGAACGCGGCCCAGAACCCCTCCACGTGGAAGGGCAGGTTGGCCTGGGCGGCGATCCAGCTCGTGAGCAGCAGCAGGCCGGCGTTCACGACGAGGGCGAACAGGCCGAGGGTGAGGACGTAGAAGGCGCAGCCGAGGGTCTTGATGATCGGCTTGAGGACCGTGTTGATCACACCGAACAGGAGGGCGACCGCCAGGAGCGTCCCGATCTGCATGGTGGTGGTCTCGGTGGTCACCGTGATGCCGCTCACGAGTTTGGTGGCCACCCACAGGGCGGCCGCCACGGCCAGGATCTTGATGATGATTTTCACGTTTCGGCATCCTCGCATGGGTCGTCGGATGGGCGATAGATCCGCAGCATTAGATGCGGATATATCAGGACACTAGGCACTTTGAGGGCGCGGTGGGCGCCGGAACCGTGGCGGACCGGGCACGAGGGGATCCCGGACGGGCCCGGGGGGCCACGCGGACGCGGAGAGCCTCCTCCCGTGACTCCACGTAGTTGCGAGGTTAAAGGTTTCATAGGCGGCCCGTCGCTCCCCCGGCGGAGGGGAATGGCTCCCGGCGAGAGCATGTGCCGCCGAGGGAGGCCTCACCATGTCCAACGAAACATCCAGCGGCTCCGGGGCCGCCGGCCGTACGGCGTCGCGGGAGATCCGGCTCGCCTCGCGGCCCGAGGGCTGGCCGACGGAGGAGAACTTCGAGCTCGTGGAGGTGGGGGTCCCCGCCCCCGGTGAGGGGGAGGTCCTCGTCCGCAACCGCTTCATGAGCGTCGACCCGTACATGCGGGGACGGATGAACGACACCGAGTCCTACGTCCCGCCCTTCGAGCTCGGCAGGCCCCTCGACGGCGGCGCGGTGGGCGAGGTCGTCGAGTCGCGCGCCCCCGGCCTCGCCGCCGGCGACCTCGTCCTGCACGGGTACGGCTGGCGGGAGTACGCGCTCGTCCGCGCGGACCAGGCCCGCAAGATCGAGGAGATCCCCGGGATCCCCCTCTCGGCCTATCTCGGCGTGCTCGGCATGCCCGGTCTCACCGCCTATGTGGGACTGCTCGACATCGCCGCGTTCAAGGAGGGCGACGCGGTGTTCGTCTCCGGGGCGGCCGGGGCGGTGGGCAGCCTGGTCGGGCAGATCGCCCGGCTGAAGGGCGCCTCGCGGGTCGTGGGCAGCGCGGGATCGCAGGAGAAGATCGCCTACCTGACCGGGAAGCTCGGCTTCGACGCCGCCTTCAACTACAAGACGGCCCCCGTGCGGCGGCAGCTCGCCCAGGTGGCCCCCGACGGGATCGACGTCTATTTCGACAACGTCGGCGGTGAGCACCTGGAGGCGGCCCTCGACGCGCTCAGGACCTACGGCCGGGTCGCGATGTGCGGGGCGATCTCCGTCTACAACGCCGCCGGACCGGTTCCCGGCCCGAGCAACCTCTTCCTGGCCGTCGGCAAGCGGCTCACCCTCCGGGGTTTCATCGTGGGCGACCACTACGACCGCATGACCGACATGATCACGGAGGTGGGCGCCTGGCTCCGCGACGGTGAGATCACTTTCGAGGAGACCGTCGTCGACGGCCTGGAGAACTCCCCCAGGGCGTTCATCGACATGCTCGGCGGTGCCAACACCGGCAAGATGCTCGTCCGGTTGGCCCGGTGACCGTGCATAATCCTCACAATCTGGGGGCAGGAGGGGCGAGAGGAGGTGGGTTAGGTGGAAACGGACGAGCTTGAGGCGCTGTCGGCCCAGGAACTACATGATCGTGCGGTCCGATATGCCGTGCACCACGGGGACTTCGCCTTCCTGTGGGATCTGCTGAAGGTGATCCCGGCGGCCGAGGCGTCCGCCGGCAACGAGACCGAGACGGCCAACGACCTCAGCCGGGTCTCCGCCCTGCTCAGCGATGCCATGGCGTCGGGTGAGGGCCGGCTCGGCGAGGCGCTGCGTCCGTTCTACATCGACTACCTCTCCAAACATCCCGAGGCGTAGCCGGCCGTGGCTCCGGCCGTTCCGGTCCCCGGCCGCTTCGGTAGGGTGACCGGCAAGGTTACGGGAGGAGCGGTCATGGCACAGGTGAGAGTCGAGCGGACCGAGGACGGGTTCGTGGCCCGCAACGAGCGCGGTGCAGAGGTCGCCATGGGCGGCGGTGACGAGCAGGGGGTGTTCACCCCTGTCGAGCTGCTGCTCGCGGCGCTCGGCGGCTGCAACATCGTCACCGTGGAGCCGCTCACCGCCCAGCGCGGTCACCGGCTGGTCCGCCTGGCGATGACCGTCCAGGCGGAGAAGGTGGAGCCGACGCTGCTCGGGCCCATCACCGTCACCTACGACGTGGAGCTGCCGGAGGGCGACGACAAGGCCGATGAGGTCTTCCGCGCGGTGGCCCAGCGGGTGGAGGAGAAATACTGCACGGTGAGCCGGGCGCTGCGGGAGAAGAGCGAGATCCGGCTCGAACTCCCCGAGTGACCGCCGCGCCCGTGGGCGACCGGCAGGGCCCCGGGACGGCTGCCGTGCTCGGTGAACGGCCGCCTGTGTCCGGCGGATGACCGGAGGTCCCGCGGCGGCCGCCGCGCCCGGCCCGGGACCCCGGCGCTTGGTCTGGCAATACCGGGTCAACCCCGGCTGTAGGCCCAAAATCAACCCTTGGATGACGTCCTCGTTACATTTGGTTCTGTACTGTTGAAGCAGGTCAAGGGGTTCTGCGAAGCCCGGGGGGAGCATTGCAGAGACTTTTCACCGGATACAGGACGCGAGGGGGATCGCGTCCCTGAGCGGAGCCGCCGGAGTCTTGGGGGAGACGAAGGAGAGGCCCGCGAGGAGGCCGGGGCCGGACAGTTGGGGGACTGTCCGGCCCCGAGTCTTTGGGGGGTGGGGGCCGGACGGTTGGGGGACCGTCCGGCCCCTTTTCCGATCGCGGCGGGGGAGTCGCCCGGCCCCGCCCCCGCCAGGGGAGAGCGGGGATCCGTCCGATGTGCGCCACCGCCGGGGCTGCTGCTAGAGTTACCTCCGTTGCAAGCGCCGCTAGCTCAGTTGGTTAGAGCAGCTGACTCTTAATCAGCGGGTCCGGGGTTCGAGTCCCTGGCGGCGCACCACACAGTGAAGCCCAGGCCGATGACCATCGGCCTGGGCTTCACTGGTTCCAGGGGCGCCCGCTCACCCGCGCCGCCGTCGCCGGGCCACCGCTGTTGGGCCACCATCACCGGGCCGCCGTCGCCGGGCCACTGCTGCTGGACTCCCGCCGCTGGGCTCCCGTCTGATCGCCGTCACCGGCCGCCTCGGGCCGCTCAGCTCGCGCCGTCGCCGCCGCCGTGGTCTGCGGCGGTCGCGATACCGGCCCTTTGCGGGCCCTTTGCCCGCCCGCCGTACCGGGCCGGCCGTGGGTTCGGAAGCGACCTGATGGGGCGTGTGCGTCGTTTGTCGGTTATCGCGCTGGGGCAGAGCCCTTCCATGGGGATCGGGGGCGGCGTCGACGCCGTGGTGACGGCGCTCGTCTGGACCGCCGGCCCGGCGAGCGCGGCGGACATGGCGGCGGCGCGCCTGCAGATGGCCCTCTCGCTGGGCTGGCACATCATCCTGGCCTGCATGGGGGTCGGGATGCCCGTCCTGCTGCTGTCGGCCGAGTGGCGGGCGATCCGGACCGGCGACGGGGACTCCATGCGGCTGGCCCGGCGGTGGGCGAAGGCGACGGGGGTGCTGTTCGCGGTCGGGGCGGTCTCGGGGACGATCCTCAGCTTCGAGATGGGCCTGCTGTGGCCGGGGCTCATGGGGATCTACGGTGAGGTGATCGGCCTGCCCTTCGCGCTGGAGGGGATCGCCTTCTTCGTCGAGGCCATCTTCATCGGCGTCTACCTCTACGGCTGGGACCGGCTGCCGCCCGTGGCGCACCTGCTGAGCGGGGTGCCCGTGCTGGTCGCGGGGGTGGCCTCGGCGTTCTTCGTGGTGACCGCCAACGCGTGGATGAACCAGCCGGTCGGGTTCGTGATGGAGAACGGCCGGGTGACGGAGGTGTCCCCGTGGCGGGCGATGTTCAACCCGGCCACGCCGCCGCAGACGCTGCACATGATCGTGGCGGCGTTCATGGTCGCCGGGTCCGTCACCGCGGCGGTGTACGCGGTGGCGATGCTGCGCGGGCGGCGGGACCGCTACCACCGCCTGGGCTTCCTGATCCCCTTCACGATGACGGCCGTCTTCGCCCCGGTCCAGATCCTGCTGGGCGACTACGCGGCCAAGTTCCTGGCCGACTACCAGCCGGCCAAGCTCGCCGCGGCGGAGGGGCTCTTCCTGACCCGCTCGGGCGCGCCGCTCAGCCTGGGCGGTTTCGCCGTCGACGGCGAGCTGCGCTACGCGATCGAGATCCCCAACGGCCTGTCCCTGCTGGTGGGCTACAGTCCGCGCACCGTGGTCGAGGGGCTGGACCGGGTGCCGGTGGCCGACCGCCCACCGGTCACCGCCGTCCACCTGGCCTTCGACACGATGGTGGGGATCGGATTCTTCCTGCTCCTGCTGTCGGTCTGGTACGCCACGGCCTGGTGGCGGCGGCGCGACCTGCCCCGCTCCCGCTGGTTCCTGAGGCTCGCGGCCGTCTCCGGGGTGGCCGCCGTCGTCGCGGTGGAGGCCGGCTGGGTCGTGACGGAGGTCGGCCGGCAGCCGTGGACGGTGTACGGCAAGCTGCGCACCTTCGACGCCGTCAACCCGGTGCCCGGCCTGTGGGCCGGGGCCGTCGTCGTCACCCTGGTCTACGTGGTCCTCACCGTCGCCACCGTCTACGTCATGCGGCGCTTGGCACGCGCCCCACAGAAGTCGGCAGCCCCCCAGGAACCGGAGTGATCCGATGGACGCGGCGCAGATCCTGCTGGTCGTGATGTGGGTGGGGTTGACGCTCTACGCGCTGCTGGCCGGGGCCGACTTCGGCGGCGGCGTCTGGGACCTGGTGGCGGGGCGCAGTCGTGCCGGCATGCCGCAGCGGCGCCTCATCGAGCACTCCATCGGGCCGGTGTGGGAGGCCAACCACGTCTGGCTGATCTTCGTGATCGTCGTGCTGTGGACCGGTTTCCCGCCGGTGTTCGCGGCGGTGATGTCCACGCTCTACATCCCGCTGACGCTCGCGGCGCTCGGCATCATCGCCAGGGGAGCGGCCTTCGTCTTCCGCAAGGCCAGCACGGAGCTGTGGCAGCAGCGCCTGTTCGGCGCGGCCTTCGCGCTCTCCTCCGTCCTGACCCCCTTCTTCCTGGGCACGGTCGCCGGGGCGGTCGCCTCGGGACGCGTCCCCCCGGGGCTGGCGGCCGGGGATCTCGTGAGGAGCTGGCTGAACCCGACCTCGCTGCTCGGCGGGGTCCTCGCGGTCGGCGTCTGCGCCTATCTCGCCGCGGTGTATCTGTGCGACGACGCGGTGCGGGCCGACCTGCCCGCCTTGGCCGAGGGGTTCCGGCGCAGGGCGGTGGCCACGGGGCTCGGCGTCGGCGCCGTCGTGCTCGGCGGCATCGCCGTGGTGCGCTGGGACGCCCCCCGGCTGTTCGGCGGCCTCACCGGCCGGGCGCTGCCCCTCGTCGTCGCCGGCGCCGTGCTCGGCCTGCTCTCGCTGGCCCTGCTGTGGCGGCGGCGCTACCTGGCGGTCCGGGTCACCGCCGCGGCGGCCGTCGCGGCGGTGATGTGGGGCTGGCCCCTGGCGCAGTATCCCGTCATGCTCCCTCCCGCTCTCACCGTCGGCGAGGCCGCCGCGACCCCCGCCGTGCTCGGCGCCACGCTCGCCGTCCTGGCGGTGGGCGCGCTGTTGGTGGTGCCGTCCATGGCGTGGCTGTTCCTGCTGCAGCGGCGCTCGCCGTACGACCCGGGCGCGCACGGCTGACGCCCGCTCGGGCCGGCCTCCCGCGACAGAATTTTGATCATGGAGGGAGCGCTCCCTCACCAAGAGTGGCACCGGTGGGGGCGACGGCCGTTCCGGGCCGGTTGACCTCAATCAAAGTTGAGGTTGCAGAGTGGGGTCCGGCAATGACGAGCGGAGGAGTTTCCGATGAAGGCTGCTGCTTTTTCCGAGTTCGGCGGGCCCGAGGTGCTGCGGGTCATGGAGCTTGAGACCCCCGAGGCGGGTGCGGGGCAGGTCCGGGTGCGGGTCAAGGCGGCGGGCGTGCAACCGTTCGACGTCGCGGTGCGCCAGGGGTGGAGCCCGGCGGGGGTGACCGGGGGCCTGCCCCGGATCCCCGGCAACGAGTTCGCCGGGATCGTCGACCAGGTGGGCGAGGGGGTGAGCGGGGTCTCCGTCGGCGACGAGGTGCTGGGCTTCAACCTGCTGAACTCCTACGCCGAGTACGTCGTGGTCCCGGCCGAGAACGTCACGGCCAAGCCCGCGAACATGCCCTGGGAGGTGGCGGGCGGCTTCACCGCCGGCACCCAGACCGCCCACATCGCCCTGAGGCAGCTGGGGGTGGGGGAGGGGGACACGGTCCTGGTCCACGCCGCCGCCGGCTCGGTCGGCACCGCCGCGGTGCAGCTCGCCCGGCTGTGGGGGGCGCGGGTCATCGGCACCGCGCGCGAGGAGAACCACGACTACCTGCGCTCGCTCGGCGCGACCCCCGTCGCGTACGGCGACGGCCTGCTGGAGCGGGTGCGCGCCCTCGCCCCCGGCGGGGTGGACATGGTCCTGGACGGCGCGGGCGGTGCGGCGCTGGAGGTGTCGCTGCAGTTGGTGAAGGGCGAGCGCGTCGTCACGCTGGTCGAGCACGAGAGGGCGGGGGAGCTGGGGGTCCAGCTGACCCAGGGGGTGCGGCTGGCCTCCCGTCTCGCCGAGCTCGCCGACCTCTACGCCGACGGCAGGCTCACCTTCCACGTCCGCCGGACCTACCCGCTGGACCGGGCCGCCGACGCCCACCGCGAGGTCGAGACCGGCCACGGCCGGGGCAAGGTCGTCCTCGCCGTCGGCTGAGCGAACTTCAGATCATCTCCGCGTTTAACCGAGAGAAGTGTGGTGACACGCACACAACAAGTGACGTTTCCCATGTAAAGTCCGTTTTGAGGACCGTATGGCGGGGGGAGCCATCGTGAGAAAACTCATGCATGCGGCGGCACTGTTCATCGTCGCCACCTCTGGGATCATCGCGACGGGGGCGTCTGCGCAGGCGCGGGATGGCAGCACGCCGGTTGGCCCGGACCAGTACCAGGCGCTGATGGACCAGTGCCGGTACGCCGACTCGGCGCGGCTGCAGAGCGAGTGCCGCTCGGCGGTCGAGCGCAACTACCGGATCGGGCGGGAGAACTCCGACCTCGACTGCCGGACCTACTCGGGGGTCACGGTCTGCGGGGAGCTGTCGCTCAGCAAGAGAGAGGCCGCGTGCGTCCAGCACTCGGTGGAGGCGGGGCTGACGGAGCGTCGATCCGAAGTCGAGTGCTACGCGTTCTACTGACCCCGCCCCGACGGCCCCGCCCCGTCCCGAGCCGGGAGGGCGGGGCCGCGGCGCGGGAATCGTCCTTCGGATGTGCCGCAACCTATGGCATCGGGGACCGAATTCTTAGTAAGGTTTCTTGTTAATAACGTGCTATCCGTCGGCCGTTGGACATGTCCCACCTCCATCCCCCTGTAGGAGGAGTCCACGTGCATCTGCGACACAAGGCGGCCACCGCGGCCGCCGCGCTCACTGTTGGATCTCTGCTCGCCCTGCTGCCGTCCGCCCCGGCGGTCGCGCACGGATCGATGTCGAACCCGCCCAGCCGCGCCTACGTCTGCAAGACGGAGGGGCCGGAGACCCCCAAGTCGGAGGCGTGCAAGGCGGCCGTCGCGGCCGGTGGCACCCAGGCGTTCTACGACTGGCACGAAGTCTCCCGGCTTGAGGCCGGCGGCAACCACCGTGCGATCATCCCGGACGGCAAGCTGTGCAGCGCCGGGCGTGACAAATATCGCGGGCTCGACCTCGCCAGGGCCGACTGGCCCGCCACCCGGGTCTCCCCGGGGCCGCTGACGATCACCTACCACGCGACCGCGCCCCACGCCAACAGCAACTTCGAGTTCTACATCACCAAGCAGAGCTGGGACCCGACCCAGCCGCTGCGCTGGGCGGACCTGGAGCCCATCAAGACGTTCAACAACCAGAACCCCAGCACGTTCACGAACTGGACGATCAACCTCCCGCAGCGCAGCGGCCGCCAGCTCGTCTACTCGATCTGGCAGCGCGTGGTGGGCAGCACCGAAGCCTTCTACACCTGCTCCGACGTGGACTTCGGCGGCGGCGCCACCCCGACGCCGACCCCCACGCCGACCGTGACCCCGACACCGACCCCGACCCCGACCCCCACGCCGACCCCGACCCCGACCCCCACGCCGACCTCGACCCAGTCGGGCGGCGCCTGGAGCGCGGGCACGGCCTACACGGCGGGCACGCGGGTGACCTACGGCGGCCTGACCTACCAGTGCCTGCAGCCGCACACCGCGCTGCCGGGCTGGGAGCCGCCGAACGTCCCCTCGCTGTGGCAGCGCGTCTGATCCAGACCGGCCGGGGCGGCCACGACCGCCCTGGCCCCACCCCGGAGAGGAGTCCACGATGAAGCGCACCGCCCTCGCCGCCCTCGCCGTCCTGGGGGGCCTCCTGCTCGCCGGCTGCGGTGCCCACAGCATCCAGGAGCTCCGCGGTGACGCCCCCGCCGGGCACGGCGGGGCCTCCGCCGGGCACGGCGGGGCACACGCGGGGCACGGCGCCGCCCGCACCCCGGGCGGGACCGCCGTCGCGGGCAAGGACTTCAACCCCGCCGACGTGATGTTCCTGCAGATGATGACGGCCCACAACGGCCAGGGCGTGGAGCTGGTCCGGCTGGCGCCGGTGCGGACCACCCGTCAGGAGGTCAGGACGCTGGCGGCGGCGATCGCCACGACCCAGGAGGTGGAGGCCGCGTCGATGGCCGAACAGCTGATCGACTGGGGCCGGCCCATCGGCGCGGAGCCCGGCGAGCACGCCGCCCACGGAGGCATGCCGGGGGTGAGCAAGGCGGAGATCGCCGCGGTCGCCGGAGCGGCCCCGGCCGACTTCGAGAAGAAGTTCCTCAACATGCTGATCGCCCAGCAGGACGACGCCGTCCAGATGGCCAGGATGGAGGTGAGCACCGGCCTGAACGCCGAGGTCAAGGCGCTGGCGGCGCGGATCGACGCCTCGCGCACGGCGCAGATCAAGCAGATCCTGGCGCTGCTGGGCCAGTGATCGGACCGCGGGTCCGATGATCGATTTGTCCGCACGCTCTCCGGTATGGAATATTTCCTACCTAGTGTAAAGGAAATAGGGGAGAGTCATGCGTAAGTTGTTCGGGGTCGTGGCAGGCCTGATCCTGGCCGGTAGCCTCGCCGCCTGCGGTGGATCCTCGACCGACACGGCCGAGCCCGCCGCCGCACCCAAGGCCGACGCCCCGCTCAAGGTCGGGGTGAACCCCGTGCCCCATGGCGAGGTGCTCAAATACGTCAAGGACAACCTCGCGGCCAAGGCCGGGCTGAACCTGGAGATCGTCGAGTTCACCGACTACGTCCAGCCCAACACCCAGCTCGACGAGGGCAACCTGGACGCCAACTACTTCCAGCACATCCCGTACCTGGAGGAGTTCTCCAAGGGCAAGGACATCAAGCTGAGCTGGGTCGCCCCGGTGCACATCGAGCCGCTCGGCCTCTACTCCAAGAAGATCAAGAACGTCGCCGAGCTCGCCCAGGGCGCCTCGGTGGCCCTGCCGAACGACACCAGCAACCTGGGCCGCTCGCTCAAGCTCCTGGCCGACAACGGGGTGATCACCCTCAAGGAGGGCGTCGGCGTCAAGGCCACCGAGCGCGACGTGGCCGACAACCCCAAGGGCCTGCAGTTCAAGCCCCTGGAGGCGGCCCAGCTTCCCCGCTCCCTGGAGGACGTGGACGCCGCGATCATCAACGGCAACTACGCCCTGGAGGGCGGCCTGCAGCCGGCGACCGACTCCCTGATCCTGGAGAAGGGTGAGGGCAACCCCTACGCCAACGGCCTGGTGACCGTGCCGGCCAAGGTGGACGACCCCCGCGTCAAGAAGCTCGCGGAGATCCTCCAGGGTCCGGAGGTCAAGAAGTTCATCGAGGACAAGTACAAGGGAGCGGTCCTGCCCGCCGGCCAGTGACCTCGCCGTCCCGCCGCCGCACCGAAAGGCAGGTGCATGCGCATGAGCTGGACAGCGCGCGCCGAGGTGCTCGCCGACACCACGAGCATCGGCGCCGAAGGGGCGATGATGTGCGGCCGGTGCCGGGCGACCGG
>NZ_JBSFPS010000103.1:0-30980 GCF_053588315.1 Streptosporangium sp. NPDC003464
CCCGGCCCCCTTCACCTGCTCGGGCGCCATGTAGGCGGGTGTGCCCGCGCCGCGCCCGCTCTGCGTGGCTCCCGCGTCCAGTGCGCGGGCCAGGCCGAAGTCGATGACCCTCGGCCCGTCCGGGCCCAGCAGCACGTTCTGCGGCTTGAAGTCGCGGTGCACGATCCCGGCGCGGTGGATGGCCGCCAGGGCGGTGGCCGTGCCGATGGCCAGGCGCTCCAGCGCGCCTCCACCGCGGGGCCCGCCATCGGTGACCTCACGGTGGAGCGAGGGGCCGTCGACGTATTCGCTGACGATGTAGGGCCGGTCATCGGCCAGCCCGGCCTCGATCACCTGGGCGGTGCAGAAGCGGGCCACCTGCTTGGCGAGCTCGACCTCGCGCAGGAAGACCGCCTCGTCCTCCCCGAGCGGGCCGTGCAGCAGCTTGATCGCATAGGGCGCCGATCCGGTCGCGGGGTGCACCCCGAGATAGACCACCCCCTGGCCGCCCTCTCCCAGGCGGCCGACGATCGCGTATCGGCCGATCCTTTCGAGGTCCCCCGTCCTGAGCGGCTGCGCATGCGGCACGCGGGCCTCCCTCCCACCACTCTTCCCACTCAAGGAGAGGTATTCCCGGCAGTCAACGGTGGTGAAGCGCTCATGGCCCCGACCGTGACACTCATGTGATGCTCGGGTCAGGGGGAGCGGACCATGTCCCCGGAGTAGCGGGGCACCCGCTCGCCCGTCCTGGTCACCTGGAAGGCCAGCCGGTCGGGGCCGCGCGGGGAGAACGCCACCGTGCCCGGGTAGCACTGGCCGCCGGTGACACCGACCAGCCGGTAGGTGGTCTCGGCGCCGGTCCGGGAGAGCCGGGCGGCGCAGTGCAGATCGGCTCCCCACCTCATGCTCGCCCCCTCCCCCGTGAAGCGGACCTCCACGGGGAAGACCCGCTCGGCGGTGGAGTGATCGGCGACGCCCGTCCAGGTGCCCGTGTAGGAGAAGCCCTCACGGGGCCAGAAGACGGCCGCCCCGGCCACGGCGGCCGCGATCGCCAGGCCCACCGCCGCGAGCAGCGGCCACCGGCGCCGCCGTGACGTCCCCACCCTCACCGCGGGGAGCTCGGCGGTCGCGGTGGGAGGGGCCCACGGCTCCGCCTCCGGCCCTCCGTAGGCCGGGAGCTCCGCCGTCGGGACCCCGGAGGCCGGGGACTCCCCCGTCGGGACTTCGGACGGCGGAGGCTCCCCCGTCGAGGACCCGGACGGCGGAGGCTCCGACACCACTGACCCGGCCGCCGCGGACCCGGAGGCCGTCACCGGAGCGGCCCCGGGTGTTCCGGCGGGCCGGGAGACGGCGGCGCTGCCGTACAGCCGGCGCAGCACCTCCTCGGCGACCGGCCGGTCCCCGGGCTCGGCGGCCAGGCAGGCGACCACGATCTCCCGGAGCGGGCCGGCCAGCGGGCCCAGGTCGGGCCTGCCGTACAGGATCCTGGCCAGCACCTCGTGGTAGGAGCCGGCGGAGAAGGCGTGTCGGCCGGTGGCGGCGTAGGCGACGGTGAGCGCCCAGCCGAATATGTCGGCCGCGGGCCCGGCGGGCTCGCCCTTGATCTGCTCGGGGGACATGTAGGCGGGAGTCCCGAAAGGGATCTTGCCGGTGGTGATCGTGGCGTCCATCATCCGGGAGATGCCGAAGTCGATGACCCGGGGGCCGTCCGCGCCGAGCAGGACGTTGCCCGGCTTGAAGTCGCGGTGGACCACCCCGGCCCGGTGGATGGCGGCCAGCGCGGTGGCCGTGCCGACCGCGATGCGGTCCAGCGAGCCGTCGGCGCGGGGCCCCTCGGCCGCGATGTGCTCCTGGAGCGATACCCCGTCGACGAGCTCGCTCACGATGTAGGGGCGGTCGCCGTCGAGGTCGGCGTCGAGCACCTGAGCCGTGCAGAAGGGGGCGACCCGCCGGACGGCCTCGATCTCGCCGGCGAGGCGGCGGCGGACCCTCTCGTCGTCCACCAGCCGGGCGTGCAGCAGTTTCACCGCGACGCGCGTGTTCTCCGGGGACTCGGCGAGGAAGACGACCCCCTGGCCTCCCGCGCCGAGGCGGCCGGTCAGCCGGTAGGGGCCGAGTTGCCGGGGGTCCTCCGGCCGGAGCGGAGCCGGACGCGACATGGGACCCGACTATAACGACCTCTCGTTCATGCCAGGAAACGCGCGTGATCGTCGAGCACCGGGAGCACGCGGGCGGCGGGGGCGCTGGGGAGGTTGAGCACGACCTCCTCGATGCCCGTCTCCCGGTAGTAGTCGAGCTTCTCCCGGGTCGGCAGCGTCCCGAACGGGATCACCCTGACCATCTCCCTCCCCGCCTTCTCGCAGGCCTCACGCAGGGCGGGGAGCGCCGCCCGGACGCCTCTGCCCCCGATCGGCATCCAGCCGTCGGCGTACTCGGCGACGTGGGCGAAGAGCTTCGGGCCCGCCGCGCCGCCGACGTAGACGGGCGGCCCGGACACCGGCTTGGGCCAGGACCAGGACGGTTCGAAGCGCACGTGACGGCCCTCGAAACCCGCCACGTCCTGGCTCCACAGCGCCTTCATGGCGAGCATGTGCTCGCGGGCGACGTCCCGGCGGGAGCCGTAGGCGACGCCGTGGTCCTGGATCTCCTCCACGTTCCAGCCGAACCCGACGCCGAGCACCGCCCGCCCGCCGGACAGGTGGTCGAGGGTGGCGACGGCCTTGGCGGTCACGATGGGCTCGCGCTGGGCGGCGAGCAGGATCCCGGTGCCGAGGGTGATCCGGCTGGTCACGGCCGCCGCGTGGGAGAGCGCGACCAGCGGGTCGAGGGTGCGGCTGTACTCCTCGGCGAGCACGGCCTCCCCGGTCGGGGGGGCCGTGCGGCGCGAGGTCGGGATGTGGGTGTGCTCGGGCAGGTAGAGGGAGGCGAAGCCGCGCTCCTCGACGGCCCGGGCCAGCTCGGCGACCGGCATCGACAGGTCGGTGGCGAACATCGTGACACCCAGCCGCATGACAGCCTCCGCTCCCCGCGCCGGGCGGGCTCTTGCCAAACCAAGCGATTGCTCGGCTACCATTCCTAGGGTAGCTTGCCAGGCGGGCAATCCTCACGGAAGGGCGCTCATGGCGTTCACGGACTTAGGCGACGTGCGGCTGTTCCACACCGACGACGGATCGGGAGACCCGGCACTGCTGCTCGTCCACGGCCTGGGGTCGGACTCCCATGAGTGGGTCCACCACATCCCCGCGCTCGCCGGGCGGCACCGGGTCATCGCGGTGGACATGCGCGGGCACGGCTACTCGTCGGCGCCGGAGACCGGCAACACCCCACGGCTGATGGCCGAGGACCTCGCCGGGCTCTGCGCCGAGCTCGGCGTCGGGCAGTGTGTCGCGATCGGCCACTCCATGGGGGGCCAGATCGTCTCCCACCTGGCGGTGGAACACCCGTCGCTGGTCAGGGCGCTGGTCACGGTCGATCCGGGATACGGCTTCACGGGCCCGGTGGCCGCCTCCTTCCCCGCGCTGATCGAGCAGATGCGCGAGGACCCCCTGGCCGCCAGCCTCCGCAACGACCTGTGGACCTCCACCGGGGCGACCCCGGGCTGGCTGCGCGAATGGCACCGGCGGCGGATCCTGGCCACTCCCCCGCACGTGCTGCTCCAGGCGTTCGAGGCGATGTTCGGCGGGCCGGAGCCGCTCGGTCTCCGCCCCAACTCCGACGGATACCTGTCACGCCGGACCTGTCCGGTGCTGACCTTCTGGTTCGATCCGGCCCAGGCCGCGTGGGAGGCGGGTCTGTTCAAGGACCCGCGCTCCAGAGCCGTCACCTGGGAGGGCAGCGGCCATCGGCTGCACGAGGAACGCCCCGGGGAGTTCCTCCTCGTCGTCACAGACTGGCTAAGGAGCCTGGCATGAAGTTCTCGATATTCCTCAACCCGCAGATCCCCGGCTCCGGATACTCCAACGAGGAGAACGCGGTCGCCAAGCGGCCGATCGGGCGGAGCGTCGAGTCCTACCAGGCGCTGCTCCACGAGGTGCGCGAGATCGCGATCCACGCCGACCAGATCGGCTTCGACGCGCTGATGATGACCGAGCACCACTTCCACTCCGAGGGCTTCGAGTTCTCGGTGAACCCGCTGATGTTCCTCACCGACCTGGCGGCCAGGACCGAGCGCATCCTGCTGGCCCCGCTGGGCATCGTGCTGCCCGCCTGGGACCCGATCAGGGCGGCCGAGGACGTGGCCCTCCTCGACCAGTTCAGCAAGGGCCGGCTGAGGCTCGGCGTGGCCCGCGGCTACCAGAACCGGTGGATGAACGTCCTGGGCCAGCGCTGGCAGGCCACCGCCGCCCGCTCCGACGGCTCCAAGACCGACACCCGCAACTTCGACGTCTTCGGCGAGGTCCTGAAGATCATGAAGATGGCGTGGACCCAGGACACGCTGCGCTACAAGTCCGACGTGCTGGACTACGAGGTGCCCGCGCCGTTCGACGGCATCGAGGGATGGCCCGCGCTGGAGTGGACCCAGAAGTTCGGCGCGCCCGGCGAGGTCGACGACCAGGGCAGGATCCACGCCGTCTCGGTCGGGCCCAAGCCGTACCAGAACCCGTACCCGGAGCTGTGGCAGCCGTTCACGATCTCCGACCGCTCGGTGATCCGGGCCGCGCAGGAGGACATCCTGCCGTGGATGTTCACCCCGAACCCGGACGAGCACGCCGCCAAGGCCAGGCTCTACCAGGAGGAGTCGGCCAAGTGCGGCCGCGACTACAAGCTGGGCGAGCACACCGGCATCCTCAAGATCGTCGGCATGGCCGACACCCGGGAGGAGGCCATCGCCACCTACGGCATGAGCATGCAGAAGGACTTCGCCGCCTTCTTCGGCCCGTTCGGCTACCTGGAGGTCCTGCGCAAGAAGGAGGACGACCGGCACCAGCCGATCAGCCCGGAGAAGGGCGACTACAAGCGCATGAACGAGGTCGAGATGGCCCTGCTCGGCGGCCCCGACGACATCAAGCGCGGCATCCAGCGGATGCTCGACCGGATGCCCGACCTGGAGTGGTTCGGCCTGTTCATGCAGGGCCAGCAGGGTGTCCTCCCCCTCGACACCGTCAAGCGCAACCTCGAACTCTTCGCCACCAAGGTCATCCCCGAGTTCTCCGACTGACCCTTCCGAATCTACGAAGCCCGGGGAGGACCCGTGCAGTTCTGGCTTGGAGCGTCGTTCGTCGAGACCGACCAGTTCGTCGAACTGGCCAAGGTGTCGGAACGGTGCGGCTTCCACACGCTCACGCTGTCGGACCACATCTTCTACGCCGACTTCGACTCCCCCTACCCCTACTCCGAGACGGGCGCGCCCCGCTGGGACGCCGAGACCCACTGGCCCGACGTGTGGGTGACGATCGGGGCGATGGCCGCGGTCACCTCGACCCTGCGCTTCGCCCCCAACGTCTACGTCGCCCCGGCACGGGACCTGTTCACCGTCGCCAAACAGGTCTCCACGGCGGCGGTGCTCTCCGGGGACCGGGTGACCTTCGGCGTCGGCGTCGGCTGGTGCAAGGAGGAGTTCGTCCAGACCGGTCAGGACTTCCACACCCGGGGCCGCAGGATGGACGAGATGATCCCCGCGCTGCGCGAGCTGTGGGCCGGCGGCACGGTCGAGCACCACGGCGCCCACTTCGACTACGGCCCGCTGTCGATCTCCCCCGTCCCCGCCCGGCCGGTGCCGTTCTTCGTGGGCGGCGACAGCGAGGCGGCCCTGCGCCGCGCGGCCCGGATCGGCGACGGCTGGATGGGCAACCGCGTCTACACGGAGGAACAGCTCGACGAGATCCTCGCCGCGCTCAGACGTCACCTGAAGGAGTACGGCAGGCCGGAGGACGCCCTGGAGATCATCGCCCCCCTCGCGGTCATGCCCGACGCGGGCACCTACCGGCGCTTCGCCGACAAGGGCGTCACCGGCACCCTGGCCGCCCCCTGGTGGCTGGCCACCCCCGAGGAGAAGGCCGAGCACGGTGACGGTCTCGCACTCAAGATCGCCACCATGGAGCGTTTCGCCGAGGAGGTCATCGCCGAGATGTGACCGTGGCCGGGCCACGGCCCGCCGCCGGACCCGGCTCCGGCGGGTGGCGGGCTGGTCAGGCGGGTGACGCCGAGCGCCGTCCGGGAGAGAGCGACCCGGTAGCCTGGCAGGGTGTTGGAAGAGATCACAGCGACCCGCTACGTGACGCCCCTGCGCGAGGGCGGGTCGCTCCCCGGGGTGGTCGAGGCCGACGACCTCGGCACCTACGTCGTCAAATTCCGTGGCGCCGGGCAGGGCCGCCGGGTGCTCGTCGCGGAGATCATCTGTGCCGAGCTGGCCAGGCGGCTCGGCTTCCGCACCCCCGACCTGAAGGTGATCGACGTCGATCCGCAGCTCGGCGCCCGGGAGCCCGACGAGGAGATCCAGGATCTGCTCAAGGCCAGTGAGGGCCACAACCTGGCGGTCGACTTCCTGCCCGGCGCGCTCGGCTTCGAGCCGCTCGCCTGGCCCCCGGACCCTGACTCCGCCTCCCGACTGCTCTGGTTCGACGCCTTCGTCCACAACGTCGACCGGAGCTGGCGCAACCCGAACCTGCTCCTCTGGCACGGCGACGTCTGGCTGATCGACCACGGCGCCGCCCTCTGGTTCCACCACAACTGGCCCACCGCCGACCCGCAGCGCGGCTTCGACGCCGCCGACCACGTGCTGGCGCCCTTCGCCACCCGGATGGCCGAGGCCGACGCCGAGCTCAGCGAGCAGATCACCAGGGACTTCCTCGACGGGGTGGTCGACGAGGTCCCCGACGAGTGGCTGGAGGACGAGCCCGGCTTCGACGGCGCGCAGGCCGTACGGCAGGCGTACGTCGAGCACCTGCTGGCCCGCGCGCAGGGGCCCCGCTCCTGGCTGCCCGGCCCTTCGAGCGCTCCCAGGCAGGACAGGAAGACCGGCTCGGTCGGTGCGTTCTGGAAGGACAACCGGTGAGAGACGTCTACGAGTACGCCGTGATCCGGGTGGTCCCCCGCGTGGAGCGGGGCGAGCTGATCAACGCCGGGGTGGTGCTCTACTGCCAGCCGCGTTCCTACCTGTGCGCGCGGGTGGAGCTGGACGAGACACGGCTGCAGGCGCTCGACGCCCACGCCGACGTCGACGGGGTGCGGCACGCGCTCGGCGCCTACCAGCGCTCCTGCACGGCTGACGCGGGGCCGCTGACCGGTGAGCCGCTCGGCGGCCGGTTCCGCTGGCTGACCGCCCCGCGCAGCACGATCGTGCAGACCGGCCCGGTCCACGCCGGCCTCACCACCGACCCCGAGGCCGAGCTGGAGCGCCTGATGTCCTGCCTGGTGCGCAGCCTCTGAGAGGTTCCGGCGTCCGCCCCCGCCCCGGGAGCCGTCCGGGCCGGCGGCCCGCTGACGACCGCGTCGCCCTGGCGGGCGTCGGCCACGCACCGCGCGGGCACGGCCCGGTGCGAGGTTCCGGCCTGCGCCGTCAGCTGCCTCCGCCACCCGCGGAGCACCTTCCGCCACCCGCGGAGCACGTTCCGCCGCCCGCGGAGCACGTTCCGGAACCGCCGCCCGCGGAGCACGTTCCGGAACGAGCTGTCACGCGCGATCGATCGTGGAACTCCGGAGCGCGCGGCCGCGACGGGGGAGGAGCACGATGAAGCATCCGGCCAGGCACCCGGCGGCGCCGGCGGCGAGGAGCCACGCGCCCGAGGACTGGGAGCCGTACTCCTCCTGGTCGGCGTCGGCGAACCCCGCGTACCGGTCGGCCTCCCGGGTCAGCTCCTCGTACCGCCCGGGATCGGTCCCCTTGACGGTCTCCGCCTCACTGAGCAGTCCGGCCGCCTTCCGCAGGTGCCCGTCGATCCGTTCCTGCGTGGCGCCCGCCCGCAGGAACACCGACGCGCTCAGCCCCGTCACGATCAGGGCCACGACCAGCAATCCCGTTCCGAACCACGTCTTCCGCTGTGCCACCTTCATGGGAAGGGACCGTAATCCGGTGTCCGGGCCGACCGCACCCGTCGCCGGGATGATCCGGTGTCCCCCGTCCGAGTGACCCGTGACCAGGCGCCTTCCTCCGGACAGCGGCCGCGCGCACGCTCCGGACGCCGGGAGGGCGCCGGCGCTCAGAAGAGCACCGACATGAAGGTGCCGACCTCCTTGAACCCCGCCTTGCGGTAGGCCGCCCTGGCCGGGGCGTTGTAGTCGTTGACGTACAGCGAGACCACCGGCGCGAAGCAGTCGAGCGCGTGCTTGACCACCGAGGCCATCCCTGCCGCCGCGTGCCCGCGGCCGCGCAGGTCGGGGTGGACCCAGACGCCCTGGATCTGGCAGGCCAGCGGCGTGACCGCGCCGATCTCGGCCTTGAAGACGACCCGGCCGTGCTCGATCCGGGCGTAGGAGCGGCCGATCCGGATCAGCTCGGCGACCCGGGAGCGGTAGAGGGCACCGCCGTCCCCCGCCTCCGGGGAGATGCCCACCTCCTCGGTGAACATCGCCACGCAGGCGGGGAGCAGGATCTCGAACTCCTCCGGCCGCACCCGCCTGACCAGGGGGTCGATCGGGACCGGGGACGGCGTGGTGGCCGCCATCACCGGCTGGGCCCAGCGGACCGCGCGGGCGGCGCCCCAGTGGGGCTCCAGCCGCTCCCACAGCGGAGCGACGGCGTCGGCGGGGCCGACAATCGAGGAACAGCGGCGCCCTTGTTTACGGGCGCGGTCAGCGAAGGCGTGCACGGCGTCCGTGCCGGCGTTCACCGGGACCAGGTTGGCACCGGCATAGCAGAGAGAGGTCAGACCGCCGCGCGGCCCGAACCCCCACATCTGACCGCCGAGCCTGGCCGGATTGAGCCCGACGGCACGGACCCTGGAGGCGACGAAGACGTTGACGACGGGGTCGGCGTCCAGAAGGGCCAGCACCTCGTCACGATCGTTGTCGTCGAGCACACGCGACGCCGTTGTGCGCAGCATCACGCGATCAGCCTACGCGACCCCTTCGATTTTGGCAGGAACCAACCTAGAGCCAGTCATCTCCGCCTACTCAAATCAACCCTCGCCGCCATACGGGCGGTGGGCACGGGCTCGGCGACCCCCGTGCAGCGGGCGTCCGGCCCGGTCGCGGCGCGCTCGTCCGGACCCGGCAGGCTGCCGTCCTTGAGGTAGGCCGCCAGATAGCGGTCCGCGCAGCGGTTCCCGCTGAGCACGACACCGTGGTTGCCGCCGGGCACGGTCACCAGCCGGGAGCCGCCGAGCAGCTTGCGCATCTGCAGGGCCCCCGGATACGGCGTCGCGGCGTCACGCTCGGCCTGGACGAGCAGGACCGGCGGCAGGTCGCGGCTGTCCTGGATCTTCACCGGGGTGCCGCCCCGCTCGGACCAGAACGCGCACGGCGCGTTGTACCAGGCGTTCGGCCAGGTGAGGAAGGGCGTGGTGGCGTGCAGCCGGGACATGTCGCTCCGCCACCGGCTCCACTCACGCGGCCACGCGGCGTCACGGCACTGAATCCCCAGGTAGACGGCGTAGCCGTTCTCCGCCTTGGCGTCGTTCTTCACGTGCCGCTGGTAGGCGGCGAGCATGGGCGCCGTGTCGCCCTTCTTGACGTAGGCGGAGAACGCCCTGGCGAGCTGCGGCCAGGCCGCGTCGGAGTAGCCGCCGACGGTGTAGATGTCGTCGAGCTCGCTCGGGCCCACCACCCCGCCGGCCGGGCGGGTGCGCAGCCGCTCCCGCATGGCGTACCAGGCGAAGGAGACCGACTTGCCGGTGCCGCCGAGCTTGTAGACGTCGTTGTGGCGGGCGGTCCACTTCAGGAAGTCCTGGTGCCGCCGGTCGAAGGCGACGTCCTGGGCGAGGTTGGCGGCGTACCAGACCCCGCGGGGATCCACGACGCTGTCCAGGACCAGCCGCTTGACCCGGTCGGGGAAGAGCGTGGCGTAGACCGCGCCGAGGTAGCTGCCGTAGGAGTAGCCCAGGAAGCTGATCTCGGACTCGCCCAGGGCCTCCCGGATGGCGTCCATGTCCCGGGCGGAGTTCGCGGTGGTCATGTGGGGCAGCAGCCAGCCCCACCGGTTGCCGCACGCCTCGGCGTACTGCTTGGCCCGGCCGATCAGCACGTTCTCCTCCCGCTCGGTGCGGGGCACGTGGTCGGGGCGGGGGGCGGCGTAGTATTTCGCGGGGTCCACGCATCGGAGCGCGGGCTCGCTGTCCCCCACCCCCCGGGGGTCGAAGCCGATCACGTCGAACCGGTCGGCCAGGTTGTCGGGGAGCCGGGCGGCGACGTATTTGGCCAGGTTGCGGCCGGAGGCCCCGGGGCCCCCGGGGTTGACCAGCAGCACGCCCAGGTGGTTGTGGTCCCGCGAGGCCTTCCCCTTGATCCTGTTCAGGGCCAGGCTGATGGTCTGGTACGGGTTGGCGTAGTCGAGCGGCACCCTGAGGTTGGCGCACTCCACCTCGCCCTCTCTCGTCCTGGACCTGGCCGGGGCGGTGAGCACGCCGTCGAGCGGCACGGTCTTGGGGGCCTCGTCACAGGGCCCCCAGACCAGCTCCTCCCGCCCCTGCGCCACCGCCCCCTCCGGAACCCCGAGGGTGGCGGCCAGCATCCCGATGGTCGCGACGATCCCGACGACCCTTTTCACAGAGACTCCCCCTACTCATAAGGCAGAGGCGATGGTCTCCCAGGTGATGGCACCGTCATCGGTAACACACCCGGATCATTACCACTCTGTAGTCAAGCGATTGCGGTATGTAATCGATGCGGGCAAGGGCGGGGCGGCTCCGTCACCGCGCGTCCACGGGACACCCATGGGTCCCGCGCGGCGGGTGGCCTGCGGATGTGAGTGGACGGCTGTGCGGAGGTGCACAGCCGTCCAGGAGGTGCACAGTCGTTCAGAGGTGTACGGCACGGCCGCCCGGCGGCGCGCAGCCGTCCGGCGCAGCTCGTCCGGTGCAGCCGTCCGGCGGCCCTGGGACATCCGGCGGCGCGCACGGCCGTCCAGGCGGCGCACGGCCGCCCGGCGGGCGCTAGCGGACGATGACCTCGGGACCGGAGGCGCCCTCGTCGTCGAGGTCGACCTCCACGCCCATCTCCTCGGCCAGGCGCAGGGCCTCCTCGATGAGGGTCTCCACGATCTGGGACTCGGGGACGGTCTTGATGACCTCTCCCTTGACGAAGATCTGGCCCTTGCCGTTGCCGGAGGCGACGCCGAGATCGGCCTCGCGGGCCTCGCCGGGGCCGTTGACGACGCACCCCATCACCGCGACGCGGAGCGGGACCTTCAGCCCCTCAAGGCCCGCCTGGACCTGCTCGGCCAGGGTGTAGACGTCGACCTGGGCGCGGCCGCAGGACGGGCAGGAGACGATCTCCAGGCCGCGCTCGCGCAGGTTCAGCGACTCCAGGATGCCGATGCCGACCTTGATCTCCTCGACCGGCGGGGCCGACAGCGACACGCGGATGGTGTCGCCGATGCCCTCGGAGAGCAGCGCGCCGAACGCGACGGCGGACTTGATCGTGCCCTGGAACGCCGGGCCCGCCTCGGTGACCCCGAGGTGGAGCGGGTAGTCGCACCGGGCGGCCAGCTGGCGGTAGGCCTGGACCATCACGACCGGGTCGTTGTGCTTGACCGAGATCTTGATGTCGCGGAAGCCGTGCTCCTCGAAGAGCGAGCACTCCCACAGGGCCGACTCCACCAGCGCCTCAGGGGTCGCCTTGCCGTATTTCTGCAGCAGGCGGGGGTCGAGCGAGCCGGCGTTGACGCCGATCCTGATGGGCACCCCGTGGTCGGCGGCGGCGCGGGCGATCTCGCCGACCTTGTCGTCGAACTTCTTGATGTTGCCGGGGTTGACCCGGACGGCGGCGCAGCCCGCCTCGATCGCGGCGAAGACGTATTTCGGCTGGAAGTGGATGTCGGCGATCACCGGGATCTGGGACTTCCTCGCGATGATCGGCAGCGCGTCGGCGTCGTCCTGGGAGGGCACGGCCACCCGGACGATCTGGCAGCCCGAGGCGGTCAGCGCGGCGATCTGCTGGAGCGTGGCGTTGATGTCAGCGGTGACCGTGGTGGTCATCGACTGGACGGAGACCGGCGCGTCCCCGCCCACCGGCACGGAGCCGACCATGATCTGACGGGATTTGCGTCGCTCGGCGATCGGCCTGGTCCTTACGGAAGGGATCCCGAGAGCAACAGAAGTCATTTTCAGCCCTTGTGAAGTCGACGACTTCCCCAGTCTAGGCAGTCGCGGTGAGCTCCCGAGCCCGTGCCCGCGCCCATTCGTCGGCATCGAGCACTTCTGCGACGGAATCTGCTCCTGTCACGGTGTGCTCGGAGACCACCGCCGTCACGGTGTCGACGATGCCGGGGAAGGGCAGCCTCCCGGCCAGGAAGGCGTCGACGCACACCTCGTTGGCGGCGTTGTAGACGGCGGGGGCCGTGCCGCCGGCGGAGCCGACGTGGCGGGCCAGCGCGACGGAGGGGAAGGCGTCGTCGTCGAGGGGGTCGAAGGTCCAGGTGTGGGCCCTGGTCCAGTCGACGGCGGGGGCGGCTCCGGCGACCCGCTCCGGCCAGCCGAGGGCCAGGGCGATGGGCAGCCTCATGTCGGGCGGGCTGGCCTGGGCGATGACCGAGCCGTCCACGAACTCGACCATGGAGTGGACGACCGACTGGGGGTGGACCACGACGGTGATCCTGTCGAAGCCGATGTCGAACAGCAGATGGGCCTCGATGACCTCCAGGCCCTTGTTGACGAGTGTGGCGGAATTCACCGTGATGACGGGCCCCATCGACCAGGTCGGGTGGGCCAGGGCCTGCTCCGGGGTCACGTCCGCGAGCTCCGCGCGCGACCTGCCGCGGAAGGGCCCGCCGCTCGCGGTGACGATCAGGTTGCGCACGGCCGACGCGTCGGGACCGGCGGGGCCGGCGGCCCACAGGCACTGGGCGAGCGCGGCGTGCTCGGAGTCGACGGGGATGAGCTGTCCGGGCTTGGCCAGGCGCTTGACCAGCGGGCCGCCGATGATCAGCGATTCCTTGTTGGCCAGGGCGAGCGTCCTGCCCGCCTCCAGCGCGGCCAGCGTCGAGGTCAGCCCGAGCGCGCCGGTGATGCCGTTGAGCACCGTGTCGGACGGCCAGGCGGCGGCCTCGGCGACCCCTTCGGGCCCGGTGAGCACCTGGGCGCCCACCCCGTGCGCGGCCAGGGCCTCGCGCAGCCGCGGCGCGGCCGAGGGGTCGGCCACGGCCACCACGTCGGGCCGGAACTCGGCCGCCTGACGGGCCAGCAGGTCGATCCGGCCGCCGCCGGCGGCGAGCGCCGCCACCCGGAACCGGCCGGGGTTGCGGGCGATGACGTCGAGGGACTGGGTCCCGATGGAGCCGGTCGAGCCGAGCAGGACAACGGAGCGGGTGGTGTCTGGCTGCACCGCCCCATTCTCCCGGCTGCCGCTCACCTGTCGAACCAGGGTCGAAATCTGTGGTGCGTGAAACGCAGGGGGAAATGCAGTTCTTACGTCGGAATTTCGCCATATCAATAGTCGTAAATATTGAGAAATGTAGCCATGCAGCGCACTAGCTTCCCCACTCACCATCAGGTCTCGGGAGGTACGAATGCGCCGCACGGCACGCCTGGTCCCCGTCATCGCCCTCGTCACGGGCGCCACCCTGCTCCCGGCGGCGGCCGCGCACAGCGCCGCCGCGCCGGCGGCCTCCCTTCCGGCCGCCCCCCGGCCCGCCGAAAGGGATGCCGCCGACACCACGACCGAGCAGCGCACCGTCCAGCGTTACTGGACGGGGGCGAGAATGGAGGCGGCCCAGCCGCTCGACGCCTACGCTCCGAAGAAGGACGGTCTCCGGCTCACCGCGGCGGCGATCGCGGCACAGGCCGCGGCCGACCCCGTCTCGGTCCCCGCGACCGCGCCGGACGGCGACGCCGTCACCGCCGTCCGGGCCGCCGCCGCACGCGCCACCACCGGATCGCGGTGGACCCGCGGCGGCGCGGTCGCCAAGACCGCCGGCCGGGTGTTCTTCACCTATCAGGGCCGCAACGCCTCCTGCTCGGGCAACACGGTGACCAGCGACAACAGGAGCACTGTGATCACCGCGGGGCACTGCGTGAAGCTGGGCGGGGCCTTCCACGGCAACTGGGTGTTCGTGCCGGGCTACGACGCCGGCGAGCGGCCGCACGGCACCTGGGTGGCGACCACGCTCTACACCACCCCGCAGTGGAACAACAGCGAGGACATCAACTACGACGTGGCCGCGGCCGTGGTGGCCCCGCTGGAGGGCCGGTCGCTGACCGACGCGGTCGGCGGGCAGGGCGTCTCCTTCAACCAGCCCAGGCGGCGGCAGATGCACTCCTTCGGATACCCGGCGGCCGCCCCCTACGACGGGTCGAAGCTGGTCTACTGCAGCGGGCGGTCCTTCGACGACTTCCTGATGTCCCGCGACATCGGCCTCGGCTGCGACATGACCGGCGGGTCGAGCGGCGGCCCCTGGTTCACCGGCTTCGACGAGGGCACCGGCCTGGGCACGCTGAACTCGGTGAACAGCTTCAAGTACGGCTTCGCCGCCGGCTGGATGTTCGGCCCGTATTTCGGGACCGAGGCGCAGGCCGTCTACGAGGCCGCGCAGGGCACCGGCACCCCCTGAGATTCACCGAAAGTAGTCACAACAGCACACCACGTAGTGCAAAATCGGGTCTCATGACCTCGAGCCTCCCCCTGCTTGCGGGCGCCGCGCTCGTCGCCGGCCTGCTGGGCCTCCCCCAGGCCGGCGCGACGACCACCGAACACGGGCGGCGGGCCGCCGGCGCCGCCCGCCCCCTCCCGGCAGCCGCCAAGGCCCCGCGCGTGGCCCCCGGCGGGGACGGCGTCGCCGAACACGTGACCGCCCCCGGCCCGGCGGACCAGCGCCGGGTGCTCGACTACTGGACCCCGCACCGGATGGCGGCCGCCGTCCCGCTCGGCCTGCTCGGGACGGCGGCCGGCGTGTTCGGCGGGCCGGGCCTGCCGGACCACCAGCGCGCCGCCCGCACCACCGGGGCGCGCTGGAGCGCGGGCGGGTCGGTGACCCGCACCACCGGACGGGTCTTCCTCACCCTCGGCGGGCTCGACTTCGTCTGCTCGGCGAGCTCGGTCAGGAGCGCCAACAAGGACCTCGTGGTGACCGCCGGGCACTGCGTCAAGGACGGCACCGGCGCGTGGGCGGACAACTGGACCTTCGTGCCCGGTTACGACCAGGGCCGCCGGCCCTACGGGCAGTTCACCGCCCGGCGCATGTTCGTCGCGGGCCCGTGGTCGCGCAGCGCCGACGACAACCACGACATCGGCATGGTGGCGCTCAACCACAGCGGCGGCCGACACCTGGGAGAGGTCGTCGGCGGCCAGGACATCGCCTTCGGCACCGCCCGGGGCCGCCCGGCCCACGGCTTCGGCTTCCCCGCCGAGGCGCCCTACGACGGCGAGCACCTGGTCTACTGCGCCGGCCCGGTCCATGACGACCCGCACGGCCAGACCGGCGACCAGGGCATGCGCTGCGACATGACCGCCGGGTCCAGCGGCGGCCCCTGGATGAGCGGCTTCGACCCCGCCACCGGCCGCGGCACGATCACCTCGGTGAGCAGCTTCAAATACAGCGACGACCGGAGCACCATGTACGGCCCCTACTTCGGCGACGTGGCCAGGGAGCTCTACACCGTCGCCGAGAGGGCGTGACCACGGTGAGTGCCCGTGCCCAGGCCGTGGGCGAGAAGGGGGAGCCCGCGGCGGGCGACCACCGGAGCTCGGCACGGAGCCGGGACGGAATGGACACGGCCCGCACCCCGGGGCGACGGGGGGCGGGCCGTGGACGGGATGTCAGAGCGACAGACCGGTGAGGACCATGACCTTCTCGTAGGTGAAGTCGGCCATGGCCGAGCGGACGCCCTCGCGGCCGACCCCGGAGTCCTTGACGCCGCCGTAGGGCATCTGGTCGGCCCGGTAGGACGGCACGTCTCCGATGATCACGCCGCCGACCTCCAGCTCCCGGTTCGCGCGGAAGGCGACGTCCAGGCTGCGGGTGAAGATCCCGGCCTGCAGGCCGTACTTGGAGTCGTTGACCGCGGCGAACGCCTCGTCGACCCCGGACACCGTCTGGATGATCATCACGGGGCCGAAGACCTCCTCGCAGGAGACCTTGGCGTCGTGCGGCACGTCGGCCAGGACGGTCGGCGCGACGGTGGCGCCGTCGCGGGTGCCACCGGTCAGCAGCCGGGCGCCGGCGGCGACGGCCTCCTTGACCCACTGCTCGACGCGCTCGGCGGCCTCGACGGAGACCAGCGGTCCGACCTGGGTCCTGTCGTCGGCCGGGTCGCCGGTGATCAGGGCCTCGACGGCGGGGATCAGCTTGGCCACGAAGTCCTCGCGCACCGACTCCTCGACGATCACCCGCTGGACCGCGATGCAGCTCTGCCCGGCCTGGTAGTTGGAGAACAGCGCCACCCGGGAGGCGGCCCAGTCGAGGTCGGCGTCGGCGAGCACGACGGCGGCGGCGTTGCCGCCGAGTTCGAGGGTGACGTGCTTGCGCGGCACCTGGTCCATGATCGCGTATCCGACGGGCCCGGAGCCGGTGAAGGAGACGATCGGCAGGCGCGGGTCGTCGACCAGGGCGGCGGCGCGGTCGTTGGGGACCGGGAGCACGGAGAACATGCCCTCGGGCAGCGCGGTCTCGGCCAGGATCTCGCCCAGCACCAGGGAGGAGATGGGCGTGGCCGGCGCCGGCTTGACGATGATCGGGGCGCCGACCGCGATGGCCGGGGCGACCTTGTGGGCCACCAGGTTGAGCGGGAAGTTGAACGGCGTGATCGCCAGGACCGGGCCGTGCGGGACGCGCGAGACGTAGGCGAGGCGGCCCGCGGAGGCGGCCTCGGTGTCCAGGCGCACCGCCTCGCCACCGAGGCGGCGGGTCTCCTCGGCGGCGAACCGGAAGGTGGAGATCGCGCGGTTGACCTCACCGCGGGCCCAGAAGATCGGCTTGCCGTTCTCCTCCATGATCAGCCGGGCGATCTCCTCGGCCCGCTCGGCCAGGCGGCGCGAGACGTGGGCGAGGGCCTCGGCCCGCACGTGAACGGGGAGCGCGGCGGCCTGCTTCTGCACGGCCGCCGCCGCGGCGACGGCCTCCTCGACCTGACCGGCGGTCGGCACGGAGCAGACGCCGACGACACGGCCGTCATGGGAGTTGGTCACGGTGAGCTCGGCGTCCCCCGTGGCGGGGCGGCCGGCGAGCCAGAAGGGGCGCACGTCCATGGCTCCGACGGTATGCCACCGGTCCGGAGGTGGCGTTACTCCACTACGCACAAGACCCTTGCACTGGCACGCCGTTACGCATAAAAATATCTCCCTCTCTGCCTGTAACGAAACCGGGGCAGATTACGGATATTCGTTATATGGCAGCGGTTTGAAGGATCGCCGCCCTGGCTAAGTCACCGAGTGCAACTCCCCGACAGCGGAAGGGCGTGGCCGCATGACCTCTCCGGCGCCGCGCGGACTGCAGGGCGCCTATCTGGTCGGCGAGCGGGCCACCCAGGACGAGCTCCGCGGCAAGCTGCTCGACGTGGCCAGCCAGCTCCTGGTCACCATCGGGCCCGAGAGCCTGTCGATGCGCCGCATCGCCACCGAGGCCGGATGCTCGACGACCGTCATCTACACCATGTTCGGCAGCAAGGAGGGCCTGGCCGAGGCGCTCTACCTGGAGGGTTTCGAGCGGTTCCGGCGGCGCCTGGAGGCGGTCCCCGCGCGCGGGAACGCGCTGGAGCACCTGACCGCGCTCGGCCCCGCCTACCGGGAGGCCGCGCTGGCCGAGCCCGGCTACTACGCCCTGATGTTCGAGCGGGCGATCCCCGGCTTCGTGCCGAGCGAGCGGGCCAGGACCCTGGCCCGGGCGGCGCTCAACGTCCTCGACCGGGTGATCGCCGACTGCATCTCGGCGGGATACATCATCCCGACCCAGCCCAGGAAGATCGCCGACGCCCTCTGGGCCGCCGCCCAGGGCGCCATCAGCCTGGAGCGCGCCGGGCACCTGCGTGACAGCCACACCTACGACGCGGTCACCTACGCCACCATCTCCCGCTACCTGGCCGGCGGGCGCTGACCCCGCCGCACCCGCTTCCCGCGTCCGCGCGCCTCCCAGGCCGCCGGTCTCCCGTACCGCTCACTCCGTCATGGCCAGCGCCACCCAGAGTTCGGCGCGGGCCGCCGGGTCGTCGAGGTCGCGGCCGAGGAGTTCGGCGACGCGGCGCATGCGGTAGCGCAGGGTGTGCCGGTGCACGCCGAGCCGTTGCGCCGCCGCGTCCCAATGGCCGTTGCACGCCAGATAGGCGCGGAGGGACTCCAGCAGGTCGGCGCGCGAGCCGTACTCGCGCAGGGGGGCGAGCAGCGCCGCGGAGAACGCCCCGGCCACCTCGGGGTCCAGCAGGGACAGCAGGCCCTGGCCCGCGAGGTCGGCGAAGCGCATGACCCGTCCGGCGACGCGGCGGGCCGCGGCGAGCGCCCGGTCGGCCTGGTCGAGTCCGGTGCGCAGCTCGTCGGGTCCGACCGGGGAGCCGATCCCGACCGGACCGTGCTCCCGCAGCGCCGCGGCCGCCTCCTCGGCCCGGTCCGCCGCGACGACGACCACCACTCGCTCCTCGGCGTCCGCCGCGAACTCCTCGCCGGCGGCCTCCAGCACCGCCTCCTGGTCGCCGCCGACGGCCAGCACCACCAGCGGCCCGTCGGGGAGCCCGCCCCCCAGCAGCTCCAGCGTCTCCTGACCGGCCCGCACCTGCCCGGCCAGCAGCAGCCGGAGCGCCGCGGAGCGGACCCGGCGCTCGGCCGCCAGGTGCTCCCTGCCGTGCTCGATGGTGAGCGTCAGCAGGGAGCCCGCGGCGTTGATCACGGTGTGCGCGACCGGGCTGAACGGCCGGTCGAGCCCGACCGCGAAGAACCCCCTGACGCGACGGGCGCCGATCGGCTGGACGATGACGTGCTCGCCGGGCGTGGACAGCGCCAGGCTCGCGGGGGTGCCGCCGCCCGCGGGCCGTCGCAGGCGCTCCAGCTCGGGGCGGAGTCCGGCGATGCCGGCGGCCCCCTTGCCCGCCGCGTGCCGTACGGCCCCCGCCTCGTCGAGCAGGACGGCCCAGCCGCCGAGCTCGCGGGCCAGGCCGTCGATCACCGCGCGGGGGCCCTCGGGACGGAGCGCGGCACGGGTGAGGCGGCCCTGGGTGGCGAAGGCGCGCCGGATCTCGTCGTACTGCTCGGCGGCGATCAGGTCGCTGACCACCTTGCCGATCGCGACGAACGGGGTGTCGCGCGGCACCTCGATCAGCGGCAGCCCGGCCCGCGCCGCCGCCTCCACCAGCCCGGCCGGGATCACCTCGTGGCCCAGCCCGACGCCGAACCCGAGCCCGGTGACCCCCTTGCCGACCAGCCGGTCGACGTACGGCCCGGCGTTGTCGGCGCCCAGGCGCATGCCCGTGGTGAGGACCAGCTCACCGCCCTCCAGGAACGGCGTCGGGTCCTCCAGTTCGCTGACCGCCACCCAGCGCACCGGCCGGTCGAGCGCGTCCTGCCCGGTGAGCACACCGAGTTTGAGCGGCAGACGCCGCACGACGGTGCGGAGCGTGGGAGCCACAACCACCCCCGATTTGTACGTTACGGCCAGAGCACTCCTCGCAATTTTGCCATAGTGCATCATCCGTACACCGGCATGCGCGACATACCGTCGCAGTATGAGCACCGTCACCCAGGGCGGCCCCTCGCTTCCGCAGGAGCGCCGGGTCGTCACCGAGATTCCCGGCCCGAAGTCCCGCGAGCTGTTCGCGCGCAAGCAGGCCGCCGTTCCCCCGGGCATCGGCACCACGCTGCCGGTCTTCGTGACACACGCCGGTGGCGGTGTCGTCGTCGACGCCGACGGCAACTCGCTGATCGACTTCGGCTCCGGCATCGCGGTGACCAGCGTCGGCAACGCCGCGCCGCGCGTGGTCGAGCGGGTGCAGAAGCAGGTCGCGGACTTCACCCACACCTGCTTCATGGTCACGCCGTACGAGTCCTACGTCCAGGTCTGCGAGAAGCTCAACGAGCTCACGCCCGGTGACCACGCGAAGCGCACCTTCCTGCTCAACAGCGGCGCCGAGGCCGTGGAGAACGCGGTCAAGGTCGCCCGCCACGCCACGGGGCGCCAGGCGGTCGTCGTGTTCGACCACGGCTACCACGGCCGGACCCTGCTGACGATGTCGCTGACGGCCAAGAACATGCCGTACAAGCACAGGTTCGGCCCGTTCGCCCCCGAGGTCTACCGGGTGCCGCTGGCCTATCCCTTCCGCTGGCCCACCGGCCCGGACAACTGCGCGGAGGAGGCGGCGGCCCAGGCGATCGACCAGATCACCAAGCAGATCGGCGCCGAGAACGTGGCGGCCGTGGTGATCGAGCCGATCGCCGGCGAGGGCGGCTTCATCGAGCCGGCCAAGGGCTTCCTGCCGAAGATCGTGGAGTTCTGTCGCGAGAACGGCATCGTGTTCATCGCCGACGAGGTCCAGACGGGCTTCTCCCGCACCGGTGACCTGTTCGCCTGCGAGGACGAGGGCATCGTCCCGGACATCATCGTCACCGCCAAGGGCATCGCGGGCGGCCTGCCGCTGGCGGCCGTCACCGGCCGCGCCGAGCTGCTCGACAAGGTCCACGTCGGCGGGCTGGGCGGCACCTACGGCGGCAACCCGCTCGCCTGCGAGGCGGCGCTGGGCGTGCTGGAGACCATCGAGGCCGACGACCTGACCGGCAGGGCCCGCCGCATCGGCGAGGTCATGCTGCCCCGGCTGCGCGCCATCGCCGACAAGAACGCGGCGATCGGTGACGTGCGCGGCCGCGGCGCTATGATCGCCATCGAGCTGGTCGTCCCCGGCACCAAGGACCCGCACCCCACCGCGGCGGGCGAGATCGCCAAGAGGTGCCACGCCGAGGGCCTGCTCGTGCTGACCGCGGGCACCTACGGCAACGTTCTGCGCTTCCTGCCGCCGCTGGTCATGCCCGACCACCTGCTGGAAGAGGGATTGGCAATTCTGGAGAAGGCCATCAACGAGGTCTGACGGTTTAGACCACCCCAAAAGGGGCACCCGGCTTGAGACTGGGTGCCCCTTTTGCTGCTGTACGACCCCTAGGTAGAGAGTGATTTAACCACTGCTTGACACCCACCAAAGCGATCACGGGTCGTGGCGGCGTTATAACGGTTCCGATATGACACTGCGCGATCAAGACGGGAGGCGCAATGAACTGGGGACCGAGTAGGACGGCGCAGAACACGCTGACGTTCGACCCTGAGGGCCTGACCCGCACCCAGCGCGAAGGTGACGCCTGCGTGGCCTGCCACAAGAAATGGCCCCGGCCGCGGATCAGGATCGGCCGCCTGCCCGACGACGGGGCCCTGTTCGCCTGCCCGGAATGCGCGGACGCGCTGATGCAGGACCTCCAGGAGAACGTCTACCCGCTGCCCCGCCGCGTGGCCTTCTCCTGAGCCTCCAGGCCCGCTCCCGGCCCTCCTGGAGCACCCGGACAGCACCCGGCCCCTCCCGGCCCTCCTGAACGCCCGAGCCCCGCTCCCGGGCCACGCCCGGAGAGGCCGAGAACAGAGAGCCAGGGCAGCCGAACAGAAAAGGAAGGTGCCCTCCCCCGCCGGAGCGGAGAAGGGCACCGGGACGTGCCTGCGGCTACTTGGTGTAGCCGACCGTCGTCCAGTTCTTGTCGGAGTACCCGAAGGAACCGTAGTTCGCCAGGGTCTTCTTCGTGGCGTAGATGTCGGGGCGCTGGTACAGCGGAATCGTGTGCACCTCGTCCCAGATCATCTTGTCGGCCGCGTTGCCCAGCTCGATCGCCTTGGCCGGGTCCATCTCACCCGCGGCCTGGTCGATCAGCTTGTCCAGCTCGGGGGTGCCGATGCGCGGGAAGTTGCTGCCGAAGTTCTCCGCGCTCTCGGGCGTCCGGTAGATCTGCGGCAGGGCGCCGTTCGGGAACGGCGTGCCCAGCCAGGAGAACGGGGCGAGGTCGAAGTTGCCGGGGATGATGAAGTCGTCGAAGAGCTTGTCGTCGGGGACCGGCTCGATGACGACCTTGACGCCGACCTCCTTCAGCATCGCCTGGGTCAGCTCACCCTCCTGCTTGGCGGTGGGCAGGGAGGCCGGGACGATGAAGCGGAGCGAGAACTCCTTGCCGTCCTTCTTGCGGTACTCGCCCTCCTGCTTCCAGCCGGCCGCCTCCAGCATCTGCTTGGCCTTCTCCGGGTTGTACTTGCCGAGCTCACCGGAGTTGTCCACGTAACCCTTGTGGGTGTTCATGTACAGGTGGTTGTTGAGCGTCTGGACCGGCCAGTCCATGTCCTTGAGGTCGGACGCGGCGATCGTCTCGCGGTTGATGCCGAGCTGAATGGCCTGACGGACCGACTTGTCCTTGAGGAAGTCGCTGGAGCCGTTGACGGTGATGTGGCGCCAGTTCGGGGCCGCGGCCTTACGGATGTCGGCGTTCGGCACCTCCTTGGCCCGCTTGAGGTCGGCGGCGTTCACCGGGACCTCCACCGCGTCGAGCTCGCCGTTGGCGAAGGCGTTCAGGACGGCGGTCGCGTCCATGCCCCGGAAGATGACCTTGTCGAGCTTGGCCTTCTGGCCCCACCACTTGTCGTCGCGGACGAGGGTGGCGGCCTTGCTGGTCTGGTCGATGGACTCGACCTTGAACGGGCCCGCGGTGACCGGGATCTTGTCGATCCAGCCCTTGTTGAACGCCTCGGGCGTCTCGTTCGTCGAGGCGGGGTAGAGCGGGGAGAACATGCCCGGCCAGTCCGGGTAGTTCTTGGCGAAGGTCACCACCACGTCCTTGTCGGTGGCGCCCTTCTCCACCGACTCGACCCGGTCGTAGCCGTCGGTCGAGGAGACCTGGTACTTCTTGTTCTCGCCGTTCAGGGCCTTCCACTGGGCCTGGAAGTCCTTGTAGGTGATCGGCTTCCCGTCCGACCAGGTCGCCTTCTCGTGGATCTTGTAGGTGACGACCTGCTTGCCCCCGGTGAGCTCCATCTTCCACTCGGTGACGTAGTCGGGGTTGTTGGTGACCTCGGCCTTGTCGTTGGCGATGGCGACGAGCGGCATCAGCGGCTCGATCACGTCGTCGGTGGTGGCGTGGGTGCCGTTGACCTGGTTGTAGTTCCACTGGGTCTGCCACCCGCTGAGCGCCAGCTTCACGACGCCGCCCTCGGCGACCTGGTCGTAGGGCACCGGGTTGGTCGCGCTTCCGGCAAGCCCGGCGGCCTGCTGCTGGGCCTCCTGGGCGGCCTCGCTCGACCCGGCCTTCGGCTTGTCGGCGCCGCCGCCGCCGCCGCAGGCGGTGAGGGCCATGGCCAGGAGCGCTGTCCCGGCGACGGCCTTGTAGCCAACCTTCACGTGTTCCTCCAACGGGATTCGTCAGCGACGCGAGGCCACGACGACCTCGGTCTCCTCGGGGTAGTGGCAGGCGGCGCCGTGGTCGACGGCGGGCGCGAGCCGGACAACGGTGGGCTCTTCCTCCTCGCACCTGCGCGCCTCCTCGGCGCCCAGCCGGGCGCGCTTGGGGCAGCGGGTGCGGAAGCGGCAGCCCGACGGAGGGTCGGCCGGGCTGGGCAGGTCGCCTTCGAGCAGGATCCGCTCGCGGGAGCGCTCCAGCTCGGGGTCGGGCAGCGGGATGGCCGACAGCAGCGCCCGCGTGTAGGGGTGCGCGGGCCTGCCGTACACCTCCTCGACCGTGCCGATCTCGGCGATCTTGCCGAGATACATGACGGCGATCCGGTCCGCGAGGTGCCGGACCACCGACAGGTCGTGCGCGACGAACAGGTAGGACAGGCCGAGCCTGACCTTCAGGTCCTCCAGCAGGTTGATCACACCTGCCTGGATGGACACGTCCAGCGCCGACACGGGCTCGTCGAGCACGACCAGCTTGGGCTCCAGGGCCAGGGCGCGGGCGATGCCGATGCGCTGGCGCTGGCCGCCGGAGAAGTGCTGCGGATAGCGCTGGGCGTGGCTCGGGTCCAGGCCCACCAGGCTGAGCAGCTCGGCGATCCGGGCCTCGACGTCCTTGTGGCCGTGCGCGCGCAGCGGTTCGGCGAGGATGTCGCCGACCGGCATGCGCGGGTCGAGCGCGGCCATCGGGTCCTGGAAGACGATCTGCAGGTCCCGGCGGAGCGCCTTGCGCTCGGCCTTGGCCAGCCGGGCGCTGTCCTTGCCGAGCACGACAACCGTGCCGCCCTGCGGCGCCTCCAGCTGCATGATCTGCTGGAGCGTGGTGGTCTTGCCGCAGCCCGACTCGCCGACCAGGGCCAGCGTCTCGCCCTCGGCGATGTCGAAGCTGATGCCGTCCACCGCGTGCACGGTGCCGACCCGGCGCTTGAACACCGCGCCCTTCATCAGCGGGTAGTGCCGGACCATGTCCTCGACCCGCAGCACGGTCTCCCGCTCGGCGCGCGGCCGGGGATCGGCCGCCTCGGCGGGGGCCTCGGGCACGGGATAGATCGTGGCGCCGTCGAGACCCTTGAGCTCGATCTCGTGCGAGCGGATGCAGGCCGACATGCGGGTGCCGGGGCCGATCCGCTCCAGGTCGGGCTCGGCCTCGTCGCACGCGGTGACCCGCATCGGGCAGCGCGGCGCGAACGGGCAGCCCGGCGGGAGCGCGGCGGGCGAGGGCGGGCTGCCCTCGATCGGGACCAGCCGCCCCTCCGGACGGTCCATCCGCGGGATCGAGGCGAGCAGGCCCATCGTGTACGGCTGGCGCGGGCGGTAGTAGATCTCGTCCACGCCGCCCAGCTCGACCGGCTTGCCGGCGTACATCACCAGCACCCGGTCGGCGATGCCCGCGACGACCCCCAGATCATGGGTGATCATCACGATGCCGGCGCCGGTCTCCCGCTGCGCGGTCTTGAGCACCTCCAGCACCTGGGCCTGGATGGTGACGTCGAGCGCGGTGGTCGGCTCGTCGCAGATCAGCACGTCGGGGTCGTTGGCGATGGCCATGGCGATCATCGCGCGCTGGCGCATGCCGCCGGAGAACTCGTGCGGGAACGCCTTGGCCCGCACGTTCGGGTGCGGGATGCCGACCAGGTCCAGCAGCTCGACGGCCCGCTTGGCCGCCTTGTCCTTGCCGACCTTCTGGTGGATCCGCACCGCCTCGGCGATCTGGTCGCCGATGGTGTAGACGGGGGTGAAGGCCGACAGCGGGTCCTGGAAGATCATGCCGATGGTCTTGCCGCGGAGCCGGATGAGCTCCTCCTCCGGCATGTCGAGCAGTTCCCTGCCGTGCAGCTTCACCGATCCGCTGACCTCGGCGCCGGCCGGCAGCAGGCCCATCACCGCCAGCGAGGTCACCGACTTGCCGGAGCCCGACTCGCCGACGATGCCGAGCACCTCGCCCCGGCTGAGCTCGTAGCTCACTCCCCGGACGGCCTTGATGCCGCCGCGGAAGGTGACGTTGAGGTCGTTCACCTCGAGAATCGTCATGAGTTGCTCCCCGGGTCGAGCGCGTCACGCAGGCCGTCGCCGATGAGGTTGACACTGAGCACAAGCAGCACGAGCAGACCCGCCGGGAAGAAGAACAGCCACGGATAGCCGGTGACCTTGTCACTGCCTGCCGCGATCAGCGTGCCGAGCGAGACGTCGGGCGGCTGGATGCCGAACCCGAAGAACGACAGCGCCGCCTCGCCGATGACCGCCGCACTGACGTTGAGCGTGGCGTCGATGATCAGCAGGGAGGAGAGGTTCGGCACGATGTGCCGCAGGATGATCTTCCAACCGGGGATGCCCATGTAACGGGCGGCCTGGATGTACTCCCGCTCCCGCAGGGAGAGCGTCATGCTCCGCACCACCCGGGAGGTGATCATCCAGGAGAAGGCGGCGAGCAGGACCACGAACCAGAGCCAGGAGCCGCCCTTGAGGCGCGGCGAGATGATCGCGATGATCAGGAAGCTGGGCAGCACGAGCAGCAGGTCCGCGCCCCACATCAGGGCCCGGTCCACCCACCCGCCGAAGTATCCGGCGGCGGCGCCGACCAGGGCGGCGGCGCCGGTGGCGAAGAGTGCCACGAGGAAGCCGATGACGAGCGACTTCTGCATGCCGCGCAGGGTGACCGCGTAGACGTCCTGGCCGATCTGGGTGGTCCCCCACCAGTGGTCGGCCGAGGGCGGTTCGAGGAAGGCCAGGAAGTCCTTCTCGGTCCAGTCGTGGGGGCCGAAGAACGGACCGGCGTAGGCGAGCACCAGGAGCAGCACCAGCGCGATGAGGCCGTAGCGGGCCTGCGGGTTGCGCATCAGGCGAGCGAGGACGACTTTCGACCGCATCTAGCTCACCCGGACCCGGGGGTCGAGGGCGGCCACGGCGAGGTCCGACAGCAGGCCCGCCACCAGGACGCAGACGGCGGCGAACAGGCTCACCGCGGCGACCGAGTTGGTGTCGTTCTGCTGGATCGAGTCCACCAGCCAGGCCCCCATCCCGTGCCAGCCGAAGATCTTCTCGGTGAAGGTCGCGCCGGTCAGCAGGGTGCCGAAGGCGAAGGCGAAGTAGGTCGCGGCCGGGACCAGCGCGGTCCGCAGCGCGTGCTTGAACAGCGCCGCGCGGCGGCTGAGGCCCTTGGCCCGGGCGGTGCGGACGAAGTCCTGGCCCAGCACGTCCAGCATCATGTTGCGCTGGATCCGGCTGTAGAAGGCGATCTGCCCGAGGCTGAGGGAGATCGTCGGCAGGATCAGGTGGTTGAGCCGGTTGGCGAACTGGTCCCAGCCGCTCAGCGCCGGGTTGTACTCACCGGTGTACTCCAGGAGCGTGAAGCCCAGGGTGTCGTTGAGGCCGACCGCGGCGATCGTGAGCATCGTGGCGGTCACGAAGACCGGGACCGCCATGATGACGAAGGAGCTCACCCCGATGACCCGGTCGCTGAGCTTGTACTGCCTGACGGCGGCGAAGGCCCCCACGACCACGCCGACGCCCGAGCCGATGATCGTGCCGATGAGCAGCAGCCGCAGGCTGACGCCGATGCGCCGGCCCATCTCGTCGTTGACCGACTTGCCCTGCCAGGTCTTGCCGAAGTCGCCTTGAACGATTCCGGAGACCCAGGTGACGTAACGCTCGAAGACCGGCGTCTTGTCGTTGAGGTTGTAGTCGTCCAGCGTCGCGTCGACGACGGCCTCGGCCACCGGCGGCTGGCGACCTTCGTACTTGGCCCTCGGTTCGAGGCTGGTGGCGGCGAGGAAGTAGGCCATGCTCGCGGCGATCGCCACGAGCAGGACATTGCTGACCAGCCGCTTCAGCAGGTAGGCGCCCATCGTCCTCCCCTCGTGTATCGCCTGGGGCGCGATGGGCGGCGTGGGTCACCCGCGAGCAGCCATCACATATACCCCGTTAACGCGCGTTTAATCCCGGATGACTTTTTTAGACCGGGATGAGCGAAACGATACCTGCGGGAGGGCGACAGCCCCACCACCTGGGGTAACGATCCGGATTCATGATGTCCGGATTCTGTAACCTATGTTCGGGTTCTGTGACAGATCACAGAGAGTGACGGCCATTCCGGCCCCGGACGGACCCGGCGTCTGCCGCCCGGCACGCCGAGGGGCGGCGGCCGGATCGATCGTGGCCGCCGCCCCTCGGGGTGGCGCGGGCCGCCGGGGCGGCCGTCGTCGCCCGCGGCGCGCGGACCCGGGGACCGGGCGCCGGGGACTCCGGCCGGGCGGGGGCGGGCTCAGGCGGGCTGGAGGACCTGGTCGGTCTGGTCGCGCATGCCCCAGGGCGAGCCGTAGGCGTTGAGCAGCTCAAGGAAGGGCACCGAGTCGAACGCCTCGGGCCCCAGCACCCCCGCGCCCGACCAGGCGCCGGTGGCCAGCAGCTCCAGCGCGACCACCGGGTGCACGGCGGTCTGCCAGACCACGGCCTGGCAACCGTACTCCCGCATCGACCACTCGTTGTCGACCACGTGGTACAGGTAGACCTCGCGCGGCCCGCCGTCCTTGCCGACGCCCTTCACCCAGGTGCCGGCGCAGGTCTTGCCGCGCATCCGGTCACCCAGCGTGGCCGGGTCCGGCAGGCTGGCCGCGACGACGTCACGGGGTGAGGCCTCGACGCCGCCCACCCGGATCTTGCCCGCGTTGTCCAGGCCGAGCTTGTGCAGCGTCTTCAGGACGCCGATGAACTCCTCGCCGAGGCCGTACTTGAACGTCACCCGCTTGGTGTCGATCCAGCGCGGCACGAGCAGCACCTCCTCGTGCTCGACGTTCACGCACTCGACCGGGCCGATCCCCTCGGGGAAGTCGAAGACCTCCGGCTCGCTGAACGGCTCGGTGGTGTGCCAGTCGCCGTTCTCCCAGATCACCGGCGGGTTGAGGCACTCCTCGATGGTCGTCCAGATGGAGAAGGTCGGCGCGAAGTCGTAGCCCTCGACCACCAGGTTCGACCCGTCGCGGATGCCGATCTCCTCGATGCTCTCGAAGAGGTGCTCGGCCGCGTAGCGCGCGAACACGTCGGCGAGTCCGGGCTCCACCCCCATGCCCACCAGCGCCAGCCTGCCCCTGTCACGCCAGGCGTCGCCGAGCGCGAACTGCTCGTCGCCCAGCTTCACCCCGGTCAGCTCGTAGGGCCTGCGGGGGTGGGGTCGCGACAGCGACATCGCCATGTCGAGGTAGTGCGCCCCGGCGTTGAGCGCGGCCCGGAACAGGGACATGGTGAAGCGCGGGTCCACGGCGTTGAAGAGCACATCGCAGCGGTGCTCCGCCAGGGCGGCCTCGACCGCCGCCTGGTCGGAGGCGTCCAGCCCGATGGCGCTGAAGCGCGGATCATCGATCTTGGCCACGGTGTCGGTGGCGCGGCTCTGTTTGGAGTCGGCCACCACGATGTGTTCGAAGAAATCTCGGCGTGCGGCGATCGGGACAACGGCGGAGCCAACCCCGCCCGCTCCTACAAGAAGGATTCTCATGACAGCGAGCCTACTCGCTGACTGGTTGACCAGTCGATAGATGAGGCAGGATCAGCCACTGAATCCATTGCTGATGTTGGTGATCGCGACGGAAATCGCGGTGATTACGGGGTTAGGCGGACATGCCTGGAGAAAGACGGAGCGCTCCGGGGTCGGGGGACCACCCGGAGCGCCCCTGGCGGGCCACGCCCAGCGGGGGGATGGGCGTGCCCGCGGCCCGTCAAGCGGGGGTAACGGGAGCCCCGCTCACCTCACCAGGTTCTTCCAACGTTGTGTCCAGTCGGTGTAGTCAGTGCATTCCCCGCCCCGGCCACCGCAATCCCGCGTCGGACGGGCGGCGAAGAAGATCCGCCGGATCCAGTCGTCGTCACGGACGTGATAGATCTCGCACATGCGGTCGGCGCGCCCGCCGCAGGCGTCGGGATTGGCCGGGGCGAGCCCCGTCCAGGCGGCGGCCGAGCGCTGCACCTTCGCCGAGCCCATCCAGTTGAGCCACCGGTAGGCGCAGTTGGGGCTGGCGGCCTTGGCCGCCAGCATCCACGAGTCGACCCACCCCGTCATCGGCGCGCTGTCCAGCGCCTTCACCGGCCGGCCCGCGCGCTGGAAGAGGTCCCGGTGGTACGGCAGGGCCTGGGCGAGCCGTACCGACCCCGACGCGAAGGCCCGGATCACATCGATGGAGTCCTTCCAGTAGACCCGGTCGGGGCCGTCGCGCTCGGCCAGCAGTTTCACGGCGGCGTCGAGCTGGGCGGGGGTGAGCTGGAAGGGGTCCTCGACCCCCGGACCGGGATCGGTCCGCCCGAGCGCGAGCGCGGCGTCGGCGATGCTCAGCGGGCTGTCCCTGATCGCCACGGGGGTGGTCGCGTAGAGGGCCTCCGGCCCCTGCGGCCTGCCCATCTCGTAGATGACCTGGTTGACCCCCCAGAGGTAGGGGACCCCGTAGACCTTGCCCGCCCGCCGGACGGCCGGCAGCTCGCGCAGCCGCTTGGGGATGTCCTTGTAGAAGTCGAGCAGCGCGGTGTCGACCGGCGCCACCCTGCCCTCGGCGACCAGCCGCCCCGCCAGCTCCGGCGGGGGCGAGATGACGTCGTAGGAGTTGCCGGCGAGCTTGGCGGCCATCTCCTCCTCCGTCTTGACCCGGTCGAGCTTCGCGACCCGGCACCCCGTCTCCTCCTCGAAGGAGGAGACCCAGTTGGCCCTGGAGCTGGTCCCGCCGTACTCGACATGGCCCTGGAAGGTGAGCACCTGGAGCGTGCCCTCGCCCTTGCCGATGGAGGCCGAAGGCGTCGGGCTGGGAGTGGCGCCGGAGGCCGCGCCGGAGCCGGAGGCCGCGCCGGAGCCGAGACCAAGACCGGGACCGGGGCTCCGGCCGGGCGACGCCGCCGCGGGCGCGGCCGGGACCGACGGGCTGCCCACCGGCTGGACGGCGCCCGCCGCCGCCACCGAGACGGAGACGGCGAGCGCCAGCCCGCCCGCCCCCGCCAGCACTCCGAGATGTGTACGGCGGAGCCTGTCCCTGCTCACGAAGTCCCCCCACGGTGCCACTGCCGACCTGTCCGGAGCCTATCTGCCCGCCACCCGGCAGGCCGGGCAGTCGGGTCCCCTCCGCCCCCACACGGCCCGCGAGGCCCGCGTCGGCGGGCCCGCGAGAAGGACATGGACGGGCCCGGACGGACGTGAGCGGGCCCGGACGGGAGTGGAGACGGGCCTGGACGGACGTGGACGGAGGTGAACGGGCCCGGACGGATGCGAACGAGCCCGGACGGGGACGGAGACGGGTCTGGACGGGCCTGGACGGACGCGCCGGAGCCCCGCGAGAGGGCTCTCGCGGGGCTCCGGCGCGCGGCGGGACGGTCCCGGCGGCTACTTGTTGGTCGGGAAGCCCAGGTTGACTCCGCCGTGGCTCGGGTCGAGCCAGCGCGAGGTGACGACCTTGCCCCGGGTGTAGACGAACACGTTCTCGTAGCGCAGGTAGTCGTTCGGGTCGATGCCGCCGACGATGCCGTCCTTGGTGACGACGCCGGTGTCGGGGCCCTTCCAGT
>NZ_JBSFPS010000104.1:0-30949 GCF_053588315.1 Streptosporangium sp. NPDC003464
GACCAGGTGGCGCAGCTCGGGCGGATCGTCGAGGACGCCGCGCGGGGAGGCCGCCCCGTGGTCGTGGCCGGCGATCTCAACCTCGAACCCGCCGGGGCCGCCTCCGAGACGGAAAACGTACGCCGGGTCCCGTTTCTGCATCTCATCGCCGGCGCAGATGAGATTGCTCCCTACGTCATCGGGTGAGCTCCTCTGCGGCTGCGGCTGCGGCTGCGGCTGTGGGAGCCGGCCGGTCCTTCATGGTCAGGGCCAGGAGGACTGCGCCGGCGGTGAATACGGCTGCGACGGTGAAGGCCGCGGTGACTCCCTCGGTGAGGACCTGGTGGGCCGGTCCACGCGAAGCGCGCGTGGCTGCGCCGAACACCGTGACGAGGATGGCCAGCCCCAGCGCACCACCGATCTGCTGCATGACATTGAGCAGGCCCGAGGCGGCACCGGCATCCTCGGCCTGGATCCCGGAGGACAACACGGTGGTGGCTCCTACCAGCAAGGTGCCCATGCCAAGACCGGCGATCATCATGGGGCCGAGCAGCGCCGTGGCGTAGTCGGTCCGGGGCGTCAGCTGCGTCATCCACAGCAGAGCCAGGCTGATCGCCCCGGCGCCGACGGCGATCAGCGTCTTGGCACCCAGGCGCGGCAGCAGCCGGGCCGCTGCACCGGAAGAGGCCAGGATCACGAGGGCCAGCGGCACGAAGGCGAATCCCGCCTGCAGCGGGCTGTACCCGCGGACCTGCTGCAGGAACTGGGTGAGAAAGAAGAACATGCCGTTGCCCGCGGCCAGAACGAACAGCAGCACGACGTAGCCACCGGCGCGGTTGCGGTCGGCGAACAGCCGCAGCGGGACGATCGGCTGCCGGGCACGGGACTCGACGGCCACGAACAGGACCAGCAGGACGGCGGCCACGCCGAGCGCGCCGAGCGTGACCATGTCGCCAAAGCCCTGCTCAGCGGCGCGGATGAAGCCGTAGACGAGCGCGGTCATGCCAAGCGTCGAGGTCAGCGAACCCGCCAGATCGAAGCGGCCCGGGTGGCGATCGGTCTCGGTGATGAATAGCGGGGCCAGGATCAGCAGGACGATGCCGATCGGCACGTTGATGAACAGCACCCACCGCCAGGAGATCCAGTCGGTGAGCATGCCGCCGGCGATGAGGCCGATCGCGGCGCCGGAACCGGAGACTGCCGCGTAAGCCCCCAGTGCCCGCGCCCTGCGCGCAGGGTCCGGAAAGCCTACGGTGATGAGGGCGAGCACGGTCGGCGCGGCAACGGCGGCACCGATCCCCTGACCGGCACGGGCCGCCAGCAGCATCCCAGCCGATGTGGCCAGCCCTCCGGCCAGTGAGGCGACGGTGAAGATGACCACCCCGCCGATGAGCGCCCGCCGTTGGCCGACGATGTCGCCCACGCGACCGCCGAGCAGCAGCAGACCGCCGAAGGCCAGCATGTAGGCATTGAGCACCCAGGACAGGCCGGCCGCAGAGAAGCCGAGGTCGTGCTGGATGTCGGGGAGGGCGATGTTCACCACGTTGGTGTCCAGGATGAACATCGTCTGACAGATCAGCACGATGGCGAGCACCAGGCCGGGGTGGCGCTGCTGTCGGGCGGCACCGGCGGGCCCGGATCCTGCTCTCGCCACGTGCGTGCTGTGCTCGGTCATGGCACTCCTCGGAATGGTACCCAAATAAACGAGGAACTTCCTCGCTTTCGGTGAGCTAAGATATGAGGAGCTTCCTCGTTTTGGCAAATGTGTGGAGGGTTCCCGTGGTGGATCGATCAACGCAGGCCCGGCCCGTAGGGCGCAAAGATGCGCGACGCAATTACGAGCGGCTCTTGACGACCGCCCGGACGGCTTTCGCCGAGCACGGCGTTGGCGCCTCCTTGAACGACATCGCGCGCACCGCCGGCGTCGGCAACGTGACCCTCTACCGGCACTTCCCGACCCGCCAGGCACTACTGGAGGCATTGCTGGGCGAAAGCCTGCGCGGCCTGCAAGCCCGCTCGGACGAGCTGCTCGCCTCCCTCTCCCCCCGCCAGGCCCTGGCCACCTGGATGACGGCCGCGGTCGAGCACGCCATGGCCTATCGCGGCCTGGTCGACGCCCTCGTCGACAGCCTCGCCGACCCCACATCCGAACTCCACGCCACCTGCCAAGCCGTCAAGGCCGCCGGGGCGCAACTACTGGCCAGAGCCCAGCACGCAGGGACGATCCGACCCGATATTGACGCTTCCGCCCTTTTTTCCCTGATCGCTTCAGTCGCCTGGGCGGCGGAGCGGACCCCCACACATCGTGATCAGCTTCTGGCCGTCATGTTCGACGGGCTCCACCGCCGGGTGGATGAGCCGACCCAACCCTGCTGGTCCAATGAGGTGTGAATCGCCACACTGGCCGCCTGATCATCACTTCCTACCTGCCGAAACATCACAGCCGAAGCCATCGCCAGGGTCACCGAGATCCTGGCACCGCGCCGCCGTACCCACTGATCAACTGAATGGCGGCTCACCGGAACCGTAGGAGTTCCGGGCCCACTATGTGATCTGGGAGCTCGACCTTCTCGAGCGCATACTGGTCATCCACCAGCACCTCGTCGCCGCGTTCAGCTCCATCACGCCGGTGGGGCTGCAGGTGTTCGGCCTCACCGATGAGGAAGCCGCCTGTCAGTGGCTGGTCAGGGACTGAGCTGCGGCGATCAGCCGCAGCGCCGCCTCCGACGGTGACCCCGGCTCGGCGGTGTAGGTGATGAGGGCCTGGTCGGGGTCGTCCGGTAGGCGCAGGGTCTCGTATGCCAGGGTGAACTCGCCTGCCACCGGGTGACGCATGTGGTAGGCGCCGTGCGTCTTGTCGCGCACCTCCTGATCCGCCCAGAGCTGCTTGAACTCCGGTGACTCGGCAGACAGCCGCGAGATGAGCGCGTCGAACGCCGGGTCGCCGGGGTGGCGTCCCAGATCCATCCGCAAGTACGCCACGACGTCGCGGGCCTTGGTCTCCCCGTTGACGTATCTGCTGCGTACGACCTCGTTGCGGAAGACCAGCCACGCCTTGTTGCGTTCCTCGGCGGAAAGCGCGTCGAGGTCGACGGTGAGCTTGGCGAACAGCGGGTTCCAGGCCAGGATGTCGGTGCGCCGCCCGACGATGTACGCGGGCGTGTCCTTGATCGCGTCCAGGAGTCGCAGCAGCCCGGGACGCACCTGCTGGGCCGCTTCCCTGTGCGTGGACGCGCGCACCCCGCGCGCCAGATTGTGCAGGTGAGCGCGCTCGGTCCGGTCGAGCCTGAGCGCCGAGGCAACCGCGTCGATGATCGCGTCGGACACGTTGTCCGACCTGCCCTGCTCGAAGCGCACGTAGTAGTCCACGCTGAGCCCGGCCAACTGGGCCAGCTCCTCCCTGCGCAACCCCGGCACCCGGCGGCGCTCGCCGTACATGGGCAGCCCGACCTCGTCCGGCTTCAACCGCGCCCGTCGGGACCGGAGAAATTCGCCAAGCTCCGCCTTGTTGTCCATCGGGCCAGCTTAAGGGTGGTAAGGAAGCGGGCGGCGAGGCGCTGGCCGTGACGGTGGACACCACGGACGCTGCCTCGGTGGCCGCGGCCGCCGGCCAGGTGCGTGAGACGTTCGGCCCGGTGGACCTGGTGATCAACAACGCCGGAGTGATGCTGCCCGCGCCGATCCAGGAGCGTAAGACCGCCGACTGGCGGCGCGAGGTGGACGTCAACATCAACGGCGTGCTCAACACCATCGACGCCTTCCTGCCCGACCTGGTGGCGGCAGGCGCCGAGGACAGGCCCGCCGACCTGGTCAACACCTCCTCGATCGTGGCGCAGGTCGTCTTCCCCGGCTTCGCGGTCTACAACGCCACGAAGGCGGCGGTCAGCCACCTGTCGCGCACGATGCGGGCCGAGCTCGGCCCGCAGGGGGTGCGGGTCACGGCCGTCGAACCGGCCATGACCGCGACCGAGCTCCAGGGACACGTCACCGACGAGGGCGTCAACGCCTTCGTGGGGCAGTGGCGCGCGGCCTTCGAGTGGCTGACGTCGGAGAACATCGCCGACGTCATCGCGTTCACCGTCGAGCAGCCCAAGCACGTCAACCTCTCCCAGATCACCGTGTACCCGACCCGCCAGCCGTAAGGACGTAAGACCATGAAATTTCAGGACCTCAGTAGGGTCGGGTTCGGCTCCTGGGCCATCGGCGGCGCCGGTTGGCGCTGGAGCTGGGGCAGCCAGGACGACGTCGACTCCATCGCCACCATCAGGCACGCCGTCGCCAATGGCGTGAACTGGATCGACACCGCGGCCGTCTACGGCTACGGCCACTCAGAGGAGGTCGTCGGCAAGGCGATCGCCGATCTCCCCGAGGATGAGCGCCCGTACCTGTTCACCAAGGGCGGTCTCGTCTGGGACCCGGCCGACCCCGGCACGACGCCGCGCAGGACGATGGCGCAGGTGCGCCGCGAGGTGGACGACTCGCTGTGCAGGCTCGGCGTCGACCAGATCGACCTCTACCAGGTGCACTGGCCCGACACCGGCGAACCGCTCGACTGGAACGGCGGGGCGGGCGAAGTCTCTCCCAACGCCATCCCGCTCGAGGACTACTGGCAGGTCATGGCCGATCTTAAGGCGGAGGGCAAGGTCGGTGCGATCGGCCTGTCCAACCACTCCGCCGTCGAACTCGAGCGTGCCGAGCGCATCGCGCACGTCGACGCCATCCAGCCGCAGTTCTCCGCGCTCAACCGCAAGGCCGCGCCGGAGATCGCCTGGGCCAAGGAGCATGGCACCGGCGTGATCGTCTACTCGCCGCTGGAGTCGGGCTTGCTCACCGGCGCCTTCACCAAGGAGCGCGCGGCGAGCATGCCGGCCGACGACTGGCGGGCCGGCCACCCCAGCTTCACCACCGGGCTGGACGCGCGCCTGAGCGTGGTCGACGCGCTGCGCCCCATCGCCGTACGGCACGGCGTCACGGTCTCGGCGGTCGCCGTGGCCTGGACGCTGGCCTGGCCGGGAGTGAGCGGCGCGATCGTCGGCGCTCGCCGTACAGACCAGGTGGACGGGTGGACGCCGGCGGCCACGCTGTCGCTCACCTCAGCCGACCTCGACGAGATCACCCTGGCACTGGAGCAGTCCGCCGCGGGCGAAGGCCCCACCCGCCCGTAATTGGGACGCGATGACTTGGCGGACAGGCCCACGCGCGCGCCCGCGAGGACCTGTCACACCCCGGCATGGCCGGATGAGGGCCGTTGTCGGCGGAACAGGGTCTAGACCCTGGCGACCTGGTCAGGGGTCGCACGGGGGCTGTTTCCGGATCTCCCGCTGGATCCGCTGATTCCTCTGCTGCGTCCGCTTCCAGGACTTCCTGTCGACTCCGAACGGCGGGTTCTCCCAGTCGATCCTCGGCTTCGGAATCCCCCGCCACCCGGGATGCTCCTCGCTGTCCCCCGCCGAGCCGACCATGTAGATGATCGCGATGACAATCGCTATGCCCAGCAGAAGTTCCATGGGTGACCCCCTTTGCAGCCCCGGCTGCGTCGGTTGTGGCCATCTTTGGTTCTGACGTCAGTTCAGAGTGTCGTTGTTCGTCGTGCCTGGCAACCCACAGCTCAAGCGACGCGGTGATCTTCCTCATTCGCGGTCGGAGGCGAAGCATGCGGCATCAACGACGCCCCCATTGCCGTGTGAGTGATCACGCAGAGTACAGCCGCACGATTCGGTTCCGATGTTCCTCAGCCCCCGGGTCCCCTCGATCCCGGTGATGTGACACGACGCATGCGCACCGCGTCTCCTGGGGGCGCGCATCCATCGGGCCCCTACTCGGGGGGTGTACGGCCTCGTGGGAACGGGCCCCGCATGTGCGCATCCTTATTCACCGCGTATATACCTCCGGTATATAGTGATCCGCCATGACAGTCCCCTTGGCCCTGCTGGGCCTCCTGGATCGCGAGCCCAGCTATGGCTACGACCTGAAGCGCGACTACGACACTTACTTCGGCAGGGGCAAGCCGCTGCCCTTCGGGCAGGTCTATTCGACGCTCGGCCGCCTGGCCAGGGACGGCAAGGTCACGGCCGGCCAGAGCGAACCAGGCGACGGCCCCGACCGCAAGCGCTATGCCATCACCACACTCGGCAAGCAGGAGGTGGATGTGTGGCTGGCCGAGCCGGTGGCGGCGGAGCCGTTCCTGCAGACGGTGCTGTTCACGAAGGTCGTGCTGGCGCTGATGCTGGGCCACGACGCGCAGCGCTTCCTTGACACCCAGCGCGCCACGCACATGCGGCGCATGCGCGAGCTGTCGGAGATCAAACGCGGCGGCGCCCTCGTGGACGCCCTGCTGGCCGACCATGCCCTGTTCCATCTGGACGCCGACCTGCGCTGGATCGACGTGACCACGGCCCGGCTGAGCGCGCTGGCGGAAACGGTGCGCCGCGCATGACCGTCGACGCCCTTCCCGTGCCGGGCCCGCTGCTGGAGGCCCGTTCCATCGACCGCTCCTACGGCCGGACGCAGGCGCTACGCGAGGCGAGCCTGTCCGTGACGGCGGGAGAGACCCTGGCGATCATGGGCCCGAGCGGCTCCGGCAAGTCCACGCTGCTGCACTGCCTGGCCGGCATCTTCACCCCCGACGCGGGCGAGGTCTGGTTCGACGGGCGGCGGCTGGACACCCTGAGCGACGCCCGACGGTCCGAGCTGCGCCGCACCGCGTTCGGCTTCGTCTTCCAGTTCGGCCAGCTGGTGCCGGAGCTCACGGTGGCCGACAACATCGCCCTGCCGCTGCTGCTCGGCAAGGTCAAGCGCAAGCACGCCTACCAGCGGGCGCGCGGTTGGCTGAAGCAGCTGGAGCTGGACGACCTGGGCGGGCGGCGCACCGGCGAGTTGTCCGGGGGGCAGGCGCAACGGGTGGCGATCGCCAGGGCGCTGGTGACGCGCCCCAAGGTGATCTTCGCGGACGAGCCCACCGGCGCGCTCGACTCGCTCACCGGCGAGAAGGTCATGGAACTGCTCGTCGGCCTGGCCCGCCGGGAGGGCACGACCGTGATCGTGGTGACCCACGACGCCCGCGTCGCCGCCTGCGCCGACCGAGAGGTCATGGTGCGCGACGGTAAGGTCACCGACCTCTACGCCGGCGAGGCCGTCCGATGACGCTGTGGCTGGGCCTGCGGCTGGCGCTGCGCGGCGGCCGGGAGGCGGCCGTCCGGCTGGCACTCGTCACCTCCGCCGTCGCGATGGGGGTGACGGTGCTGCTGTGCACGGTGGCGCTGTTCAACGCCTTCCAGGTCACCGCGGGCCGCCCGTGCTGGGAGTGCACGACCGGCTCCGCACCGAGCGGCTGGGCGCTCGGCGCCACCCCGGGCGCGGTGCTGTGGAACCACCGCCAGGACTCCTACACGGGCCGCCCGATCAAGCGGCTCGACGTCGCCGTCCTCGACGCGAAAACACCCACGCCGACCATGCCCGGCCTCCCCGCGCTGCCCGGCCCGGGGCGGTACTACGTCTCGCCCGCGCTCGCCGAGCTGATGGATGCCGTACCGCGCGAGCAGCTCGCCGACCGCTTCCCCGGCACCCGCGCCGGCCTGATCGGACGGGCGGCGCTGTCCGGCCCTGACGACCTGGTCGCCGTCGTCGGCCAGACCTCCGACGGGCTGGCCGCGATGGCCGGCACCGTGGCCGTCGACACGGTCGCCACCACCCGGCCCGCGGACGACACCACGGCCCTGTACGAGCACGGCTTCGGCATCGCCGCCATCGGCCTGATCTTCCCGCTGCTCGTCCTCGTCGGCACGGCCACGCGCCTGGCCGCCGCCCGCCGTGAGGCGCGCTCCGCGGCGATCAGGCTGGCGGGCGCCACCGCACGGCAGATCAACGCGATCGCCTCGGCGGACGCGGTGCTCGGCGCGTTGTTGGGCGCGCTCGCCGGCATCGCGGTCTTCCAGGCGCTGCAACCCGCCCTGGCCGGCGTCACTATCACCGGTTCCCGCTTCTTCTCCGATGCGGTCGCGCCCACTGCGCTGCAGTACGCCGCCGTGGTCGCGGGCGTGCCGCTCGCCGCCACCGGCGCCGCCCTGTGGTCGCTGCGCCGGGTGCGGATCACGCCGCTCGGCGCGGCGCGCAAGGTGCGGGCCTCCGCCCCGGGGTGGTGGCGGGTGCTCCCGCTCCTGGCGGGCCTGGGGTTGTTCGCGGGCCCGGTGTTCGCGGGCGGTAACGACCCGAACGCGGTGCTCGTCGACGTCGGCCTGGCGCTGATCATGGTCGGTCTCGTGGTGGCCGGGCCGTGGCTGACGATGCTGACCGCGCGGCTGGCCGCCCGTGTCACGTCCGGTCCGGCGACGCTGCTGGCAGCGCAGCGGCTGGCGGCCGACCCGAAGGGCGCCTTCCGGTCGGTGAACGGGATCGTGCTGGCGGTCTTCATCGGCACGGCCGTCGCCGGCATCGTCCCCGCCGTCGTCTCGGGTCAGGAGGCGGCGGGCGGCGGCACGCTGAACGAGGTCATGCGGGCGCCGTTCGGATACGCCGAGGCCGCCGAGGGCCTCCCGCTGCCGCCTGGCACGGCGACCGAGTTGCTCGCCAAGGTACGCGCCCATCCCGGCGTCACCATGCTGCCGATCTACCGCAGGGCCGAGACGCCGGCTCCGCCCGACGGGCCTCCGCCGTGCGACCCGGGCCCCGGGTGCCGGCTCGACTTCCTGCTCGGCCACGTGGTCGAATGCCACGCCCTGACCGGCTTCCCGGCGCTCGGCCGGTGCGCCCCGGGCGTCCGAGCGGTGGCGGCCGACTTCAACCGGCTGCTGACCAGCGACAACATGCTCTCCGTCGACCGCAACCTGCCGATCGTGGACGCGGCCAACTCTGCCGCACCCGGCAACTTCGGCAACCCCGGGAAGAACGACCAGACCGCCTCAGCCGGTCTGCCCCTGGCGGCGGCGCTGATCCGCGTGGACGACCCGGCCGTCCGTGAGCAGATCCGTACGCTGCTGACCCCGTACGTCGCCCGCTCTGGCAGCGCCGAGACGCCGCAGACGTTCGCCGAGGTCGCCCAGGCCCGTGCGGTGCTGCTGGAGCAGGTGGAACGCGTCGCGCTGGCCATCGTCGCGCTGACCCTGCTGGTGGCGGGCTGCGGCCTGCTGGTGGCGGTCGCCGGCGGCGTGGTGGAGCGCAGGCAGCCGTTCACGCTGCTGCGGCTGTGCGGTACGCCGACCCGGACACTGTCCAGGGTGGTGCTGCTGGAGACGGCGGCCCCGGTGGTGCTGGCCGCCCTGGTGGCGGCGGCCGCGGGCTTCGGCGTGGCCGAGCCGATGATCGACCAGCTGGCCATCAAGAGCGCGCCGGCGGCGCTGCCGGGCCCCGCCTACTTCCTGACCGTCGGCGGCGGGCTGCTGGCCGCCCTGCTGGTGATCCTCGCCGGCCTGCCGCTGCTCAAACGCGTGACCGCGCCCGACAACGCCCGCTTCGAATAGGACCGTCGATGATCATGACACTTGTCCCGCGGCTGGCCGCACCGCTCGTAGCGGCCCTGGTCGGCGCCCTCCTCGTGGCGGCGCCCGCGCCGGCGCGAGCCGCCGAAGGCCGCTACGCCGCCGACATCAGGCGCACCGAGTACGGCATCCCGCACATCTTGGCGAAAGACCACGGCGGCCTCGGCTACGGCTACGGCTACGCCTTCGCACAGGACAATCTGTGCGTCATGACCTCATGGGTGCTCACCTTGCGCGGCGAGCGGTCGCGCTACTTCGGCGCGGAGGCGATGTCGGACGACGCCATCGATCCGATCTCCAACCTGGCCAGCGACGTGTACTACAAGAGCGTCCAGGCGTCGGGCGTGCTGCGCCGGGTGCTCGCCCGCCCCGCGCCCCACGGTCCCCGCGCCGAGCTGCGCGCGCTCGTGGACGGCTACGTCGCCGGGTTCAACCGCTACCTGAGCGACACGGGCGTGACCAGGCTGCCCGACCCGGCATGCCGGGGCAAGGAGTGGGTCGGCCCCATCACGGCCACGGACGTCTGGATGAACCTGCTCGACCTCGGCCGCCTGGGCGGCAGCTCCTCGTTCAAGGAGGCCATCGCCGCCTCGGGGCAGGCGCCGGAGCAGGCGGAAAAGGGGCCGGACAGGAAGGTCCCGTCGGGGACGGTGACCGCCCCCGGCAGCAACGCCTACGCCATCGGGCGCGAGGCCACCCGCGACGGCCATGGCATGCTGCTGGCCGACCCTCACTTTCCGTGGAACGGCAGCCGCCGCTTCTACCAGGTCCACCTGACCATCCCGGGGGTGCTCGACGTGTCGGGCGGCAGCCTGTACGGCACCCCCATGGTCCAGATCGGCCACAACGCGAGCGTGGCCTGGACGCACACCGTCTCCCACGCCCAGCGCTTCACCCTGTACCAGCTCAAGCTGGTGCCGGGCCAGCGCACCTCATACCTGGTGGACGACCGGCCCGAGCCGATGGGCCGACAGGAGGTGTCGGTCACCGTCCGGGACGCCCAGGGCGCGACCAGCGCCGTCACCACCACCCTGTACACCTCCCGGTACGGCCCGGTGCTGGCTATCGGCTGGACGGAGGAGACGGCGATCGCCCTGGCCGACGTCAACGCCGCCAATCTGCGCTTCGCCGACGAGTGGCTGGCCATGGGCGCCGCCCGCGACCTGGCCGCGCTGCGCCGCGCGCAGGACACCTACCAGGGCATGCCGTTCGTCTACACGCTCGCCACGGACGCCGGCGGCGAGGCGTACTTCGCCGACGCCTCGGTAGTCCCGCACGTCACTGACGAGCAGGCGGAGCGCTGCCGCGCCAAGGACGACCCCGAGATGCTCATCCTGGACGGCTCCACGTCGGCCTGCCTGTGGGGCAAGGACGCGGACGCGATCGAGCCGGGCATCTTCGGCCCCGCCGCCCAGCCCCGGCTGGCCCGCGCCGACTACGTGACCAACGCCAACGCCAGTCCCTGGCTGGCCAACCCGAAGGCCCCGCTCACGGACTATCCACGCATCTACGGCGACACCCGTACGGAACGGGATCTGCGCACCCGGGTCGGCCTCGACATGATCGCCCAGCGCCTGTCGGGTGACGACGGGCTCGGCGCCCCCGGCTTCACGCTGGAGACCCTCCAGCGGACGGCGACGGGCAAGCGCAACCTGGGCGCCGAGCTGCTCCGCCCGGATCTGCGCGCGCTGTGCCGGGCCAAGCCTGTGATGACGGCGAGCGACGGCGAGACGGTCGACGTCCGCCGAGCCTGCGCCACGCTGGCGGCTTGGGACGGGCGGGCCCGCCTCGGCAGCCGTGGCGCAATCCTGTGGCGCGAGTTCTTTCTGGGCCTGAACCGCCCGCAGAGACGGCCCGACGGTGCGGTCATCCCGCCAAAGAGCTGGTGGAAGGTGCCGTTCGATACCGAGCACCCGCTCACCACGCCGCGCGGGCTCGACATCGCCAACCCGGCGGTGCCGACCGCGCTGGCCGACGCCGTGCAGGTCTTCACGGCCAACGGCCTCCCGCTGACGCTCACACCGGGGCAAGCCCAGCGGTACGGCTCCGTCCCGGTGCCGGGCTGCACCGAGGGGGAGGGCTGCTTCGATCGGATCCGCACCGGCGGCACGCTCAGCAAGGAAGGCCGCTATCCGGACGTCAACACCGGCTCCAGCTTCCTGATGGCCGTGGAGCTGACCCCGACCGGGCCGCGCACCCGGACCGTGCTGACGTACTCGCTGTCGGCCAGCTCGGCCTCGCCGCATCACGCCGACCAGACCGAGCTGTTCTCGCGCGGCCAGTGGGTGACGGAGCGGTTCACCGAGGCCGAGATCAAGGCGTATCCCCGGCTGACGACGACGTCGTTGCGGTAGCGAACGCGCTCACCGGCATCCCCGGTGAGCGCGTTGCCGAGGAATTATGAGGGCGCGGAGCAGATGCGCGCCGGGGTCGGCCGGTCCCGGCCGGGGGCCACAGCCACAGTTCGCCGGACGCCATTCCAGCTCAGGCTTCGAGCGTTCATCTCGCCGTTCGTTTTCCAATACAGCTCATCTACCTCACACACTGCGTTTGATGAACGGAAGAAGGTGCTGGAGGGCATCGCGGCCGGTGAGCACACCGAGCGCTCCCTGATCCTGGATCTGGCCCTGGCCTTGTCCGAAGACCGGCGCCGCGACATCGTCCGCAGGACCGAGGACGGCCTGGAGGCGGCCCGCCGCCGCGGCCGGGTCGGTGGCCGCCGACCCGTGGTCGGCGACGACGAACGCGCCGCGATCCTGGCCCGCCGCAAGCGCGGGGAATCCATCCGCACCATCGCCGCCGGCGTCAAGGTCTCCGTCGGCGTCGTCCACAGGACCCTCGCAGACGCCCAGCTCGCCGCCACAGAGGGGGCAACCCCCGCTGACCAGCCCGACCACCCTGAAGAACGTCGTGCCGCTGCCCCGGATCCCGGTCGGCGACCCGCGCGCACCGGCTGTGTCGCACACCGATCGCTAGCGGGGCGCCCCGTCGCGCTCGCTTCTCTGGGCGAGGCGTTGGAGTTGCCCTTCGTGCACGTCGCTCACCCACTCCCAGCCAGGCTTGGCCGATGGGCCGACCCGTGAGTCGGCGGGGACCTGGCCGTTCCGCAACGCGAGTACGTACGCCCGATCCTGCTCGATCCGTGCCTGTATCTGGTCGGATCCGCCGACGGAACCGTGGCCCGGGACGACGACATCAACGTCGCCCGCCACGCCCTCCAGCAGCCGCAGCGCGGCGAGGTGGTCCTCGATCGGGTCAGCGGTGCCGTCCAGGTCGAGCATCGGGATCAAGACATCAGAAAGCATGTCGCCGGCGACGAGAACCCCGCGTTCCTCGATCAACAGCGCCGCATGGCCCGGGGCATGCGCTTGATGCTCGATGATCCGGACCCCGGGGCCGTCCCAAGGAATCTGCGCAGTTTCGGCGGGCAGGCCGGTGATGAGGCCGAGCAGGTCCAGCGGTACCTGCCCGGCGATTTCCGTCTCCAGCAGGTGGGCGGCGATGCGGGCCTTCGCACCTGCGTCCGGCAGCTGATCTCGGACAGTGGCCGCGCAGCGCGCCGTGCCGTAACGGGGCGCCTCACCGAGCCGGGCGTGCCAGAGCAGGTGATCCCAGTCCGGATGCGTGGAAAACCCTGCCACAACGGGCTGGCCCAACTCGCGAAGGTCGTTCGCGAGGCAGCCGATCTCGGAGCCGGTCACCCCGGGGTCGATGAGCAGCGCACCGGCCCGGCCCTGCACCACAACGGCGTTGCTCTGCACGAACTCGCTCTCGTGGACCCACACACCCCCGCGACCTGCTTCAGCACGAGCTCGCCTCCTTTGCGTCCCGGATGGCGTAGCGATGCATCGTGACGCCCTGCTCGAACGATCGCTGCTCCAGCAGGTCGAGATCGATCGGCAGGTCGTAGTCGTCGAACAGCGGCCTGCCGAAGCCGAGGATCGCGGGATGGGTGAAGAGCAGCAACTCGTCAAGAAGCCCCGCCCGGAGCAGCTGCGTCGCGAGCGCCGCGCCACCCACACTGATGCGGCCGTCGGTCTCGGCCCGCAGGGCGGCGAGCTGCTCGATCGCGTCGTCTCCACCGATGATCCGGGTGTTGTGATCGGCACTGCGGCGCGTGCGGGAGACGAGCACCTTGGGCTTGGCGGTCCAGATCTCGCCGTACTCACGCATGACATCCGGCAGCGACGCGTCCTCGCGCGCCCGTGGCCAGTATTCCTCCATGGCCTCGTAGTAGACCCGGCCGTGGACCATGAGCGCGAGCGCCTGCGTCTGCGCGTTGGCCTCGCGGTGCAGTTCCTTGCCGATGCGCAGCCACTCGCCGGCACCGTTGTCCCCCGGGACTTGCTCGATGCGCAGGTCGAGGGATACCTGCATCGAGTAGAGGAGCTCCGGAGCCGGCAGCAGCTCATGCGCGACGAGGGTCCGGCGTTCATCGAGGAGCTCATGGACGAGCTTCGCGTCCGCCACCTCGGCGCCCCGCCGAAGCCGCACGACGGTCCAGGCCCGTTCGAGCGCCTCGAGGCCGCCTACGCCGCGGCCGCCGAGCAGGAAAACGCCGATCAACGGTGACCGCAACGGCCCCCGCCCTGACCTATGTCTTAACGTGACTGGCCGTTCGGTTGCTGCCCCAGCCCCGCGTCCGCCGCGGCGGTTGATGAGTCAGGATGATCGGCATGTCTGATCGCGCACTGAGTTTCGGAGTGATGGCCGAAGCGTACGAACGGTTCCGGCTGGGGTATCCCGTGGAGCTTTTCGACATGGTGGTGGCGTACGCGGCGCAGCCGGTGCGGACTGCCCTCGAAATCGGCGCCGGGACCGGCAAAGCAACCCGCCTGTTCGCTCAGCGAGGGGTCACGGTCACCGCGACCGAGCCCGATGGGGCCATGCTCGCCGAGCTGCGCAAGCACGTGCCGGCAGACGTCACAGCCGTGCAAGCCGCGTTCGAGGACCTGCGACCGGGCGAGAGGTACGGGCTGGTCTATGCGGCAGCGGCGTTGCATTGAACCGACCCGCAGGATCGGTGGTCACGCATGGCCGCGCTGCTTGAGCCGGGTGGCGTGTTCGCCTCGTTCGGCGGGCCGATCCGGCTGGCTGACCCGGCTGTGCAGGAAGCTGTCCGCGCGGCACGGTCGCCGTTCCTGGCGAGCGACGAGGTCCCCTCTCCTGACGGGACGCCTCCGGAGAACGACATGCAGTGGCCGGGGACGGAACTCCAGCGCTCGCGGTGGTTCACCGATGTCCAGCAGTCCGTGATCGAGCGGCGCTTGACCCTGAGTGCCCGCGACTACATCGGCCATCTCTCGACCGTCTCGGCTTATCTCGTACTGCCGACCTTGGAGCAGGAGCAGGTGTTCAGCCGGATCATGCAGGTCCTGCCTGAGACGGTCGAGCTTGCCGCCGACATCACCGTCCATGTCGCGCGCCGGCGCCACAACCCGCGAGCAGCACGGCAGCGACCAGGCTCGGGGTGCCGCCGACTGCCTTGAGGAGTCCGACGCGTCGGGTCTGGTCGGCCATCCGGCCGCCGACCAGCACCGAGAGACTTGCCCCAGCGAGCAGCCGGGCATGGCGGCGGTGACCGCGACGCCGACGACCTTGAACGACCTACCGCCCAGGGTGAGCGGGTCATGGTGAGGGGGTGGTCAGCCCGGCCGCTGCGGCCGCGATCAGCTTGAGGTGGAACTCCGCCAGGTCAGGCCCTGGCCAACCCACCTCGGCGACTCGCTGTTGACCGTTGCGGCAAGCGCGTCAAAGAAGCGTGAGCGCCTTGGCCACGCCCGGGTCGCGCCCGGTGGCCAGGTCGAGGGCGGTCATGGGGGCGTAGTGGTCAACCGGCACGCCGATCGTGTCGATGATCTCGCGGGCGGGCCCGAGATGCCGGACCTTGGGCAGCAGCAGGACGCTGCCGTCGTCGAGGAGGTATCCCTCGGAGGGGCCGGAGACGGCACCGGCCGTGCGGGTCCCGATGAGGGTGCCCAGGCCGTTGCCCTTGACAGCCGCGCTGAAGTCCTCGCAGGCCGAGGCGCACCCGCGGTCGGTGAGGACGACCAGGCGCAGGCCGAGCAGCGGGACACCGTCATCGGTCCGGTTGGGCACGCAGTCGCCCCTGAGCGGACAGAAGTAGCTGGTGACCTTGCCGTGCGCGAACGCGCCGAGCAGCCGCGTCACCTCGCGAGGCGACCCGCCGCCGTTGCCGCGCAGGTCGAGGACCACCGCCTCCGGCTTGCCACGCAGCTTGGCGATGACCTGGTCGGCGGCGCCTTCGTAGAATCCGGGCAGTTGGACGTACGTGACGCCGCCGGGGAGCGCCTTCGACGTCACCGCCGGAGGCTGCCGCGTGATGGGCCCCTCCTTGAGCTCGACGGTGCGGGTCCGTCCCGTCGTGGGGCGCTTGAGCGTGAGCCGTAGCTTGTCGGAGGCGAAGACGTCGAGGAGGCCCTGGTTCACGGTGTCCCCGACGAACGCCGGCACGCCGTTGACCTTGACGACGATGTCGCCGGGCCTGATGTCGGCCTTGGCGGCGGGGCTGCCGGGCAGGACGCGGGTGATGAACAGCGGCGGCCGGGCCGCGGGGTCGAGCTGCGGGCCCTGCATGGCCGACGCGCCCACGATGCCGGTCCCGGTCGGCCCGCCCTCCGGCGGCGGGGTCGGCCTGTTCCAGCGGGCGTGGTTGTCGTGCAGTCCGGCGACCATGCCGGTGATCGCGGCGCGCAGGGCGGCGGGGTCGCCGGCGCCGATGACCTTCGCGAAGGCGGCCCAGTCGGTGTCCCGGTTCCCGGTCAGGGCGGGCAGCCGGAGGTCGGACCGGTCGGCGCCGCGCCGCATCAGGTCCCGGGTGTAGGCGGCGAAGGCGCTCTTCAGCAGCGCCGTCGAATCCATGGCCGGGCCGCTGTAGTAGTTGTCCAGCACGCAGAAGTACGCCTGCCGGAGCGTGTTCACCGACGTCGGAGGCGCCGATTGCGGCGGTGGCGCCGTGATGGCGGCGCACCCTCCGTTCGGAGTGGCGGCCGGCGCGGACACCGCCTTCGGCTGGGGCGTCGGGACCGACGCGGACGCGGACATGGAGCAGGCCGTCACCAGGACGGCGGTGCAGAGGGTTTTGATCATGGCAGCCAGCGTGGCCGGAAGCATGTTATCCGGCCGTGAACGGAACCGTTAACGCCGCTGTTACCCCGGTTCGGGTACGAAGTCGGTATGCGGGTTCTGGTGGCCGAAGACGAACGCGACCTGGCCGATCTCGTGGCGATGGGACTGCGCCGCCACGCCATGGCCGTCGACGTGGTGTACGACGGGGCCGCCGCGGCGGAGCGGCTGGCGGTGCACGACTACGACGTCCTCGTGCTGGACCGGGACCTGCCCGAGATCCACGGCGACCTCGTGTGCCGCGAGCTGGTGGCGCGCGGCAGCCGTACGCGGATCCTGATGATGACGGCGGCGGCGTCGGTGCCGGAGCGGGTCGCAGGTCTCGGGATGGGGGCCGACGACTACCTGCCCAAACCGTTCGACTACACCGAGTTGGTCGCACGGGTGCAGGCGCTGGGGCGGCGCAGCCAGTCGCAGGTACCACCGGTGCTGACGCGGCACGGGATCGTGGTCGACACGCATCGGCTGCAGGCGTCGCGGGACGGGCGGCATCTGCACCTGTCGCTCAAGGAGTTCGCCGTCCTTGAGGTGCTGATGAGGGCGGACGGCGCGGTCGTGAGCTCCGAACGGCTGCTCGAAGAGGCGTGGGACGAGAACGCCGATCCGTTCACGACGGTGGTGCGGGTCGTGGTCAGCCGCCTGCGGGCGAAGCTGGGCGCCCCGCCGTGCATCCAGACGGTTCCCGGCGCGGGATACCTGCTGTGACGACGGTGCGGGTACGGCTCACGCTGATCTACTCCGGGCTGTTCCTGCTGACCTCGGTCGTGCTGCTGGTCACGGTCAACCTGCTGCTGCGCCAGGCGCTGCACGCGCGGATCGAGCGGCTCTCCGCAGCGCCGGTGGCACCGATCGCGCCGGTACCAGGGATGCCGGTCAGCCGGCTGGCGCCGCTCCCCGGGCTGGTGGACGACGTGGTCGGCTACCAGTGGGGGGTGACCTCGCTGACGGTGGGCATCCTGGCGCTGGTGTCGGTGGTCGTGGGGTGGCTGGTCGCCGGGCGGATCCTGCGGCCCGTCCACCGGATCACCGCCACCGCCCGGCGGCTGTCGGTGTCGAACCTGCACGAACGGATCGCGCTCGCCGGGCCGGAGGACGAGCTGAAAGAGCTGGCCGACACATTCGACGCGATGCTCGACCGGCTCGAACGCTCCGTCGAGGGGCAGCGGCGTTTCATCGCGAACGCGTCCCACGAGTTGCGGACCCCGCTGGCCGTCCAGCGGGCAGCGATCGAGATCGGCCTCCCCGAGGACGTCGGCGAGATCCGCGACAAACTCCTGTTCCACAACCACCGCACGGAGAACCTCATCGGCGCTCTGCTGGTCCTGGCCCAGGCGGAACACGGCCTGGACAGAAGGAGGCCGGTGGCCCTGGACCAGGTGGTACGGCTCGTCCTGGCCGAGGGAGGCTCGGACGACGTCACCGTGACGACGCGGACCGAACCGTTCGTCGTCCACGGGGATCCGGTCCTGCTCAACCGGCTCGTCACCAACCTCGTCGACAACGCGATCCGCTACAACCATTCCGGCGGAACCGTTGAGATAACGCTCTCCCATGGAGTTCTGACCGTCCGCAACACCGGCCCGGAAGTGCCGGAGGAACGTCTCGGCGATCTCTTCGAACCCTTCCGGCGACTGCACACGACCCGTGAGCAGGGTGCCGGGCTCGGGCTGTCGATCGTCGCGTCGATCGCGAAGGCGCACGGGGCCGGCGTACGGGCGCGCCCCAACCCGGGGGGCGGGCTGGAACTCGCCGTGGCTTTCGCGGGATCTAGTGATCAATAACGTGGGGTGATCAGTCAAGCAAGAAGAGGAGCGCGGCGGCCGCAGGCGCCACGGTCCTGCTGCTGGCGCTGTGCCTGCTGTCGGGCCACGCCTGGGCCGCAGTCGTTCTGGTCGCGCTGCTGGGGTTCTTCGGGCTCGGCGCCAACCCGGTGCTGATCTCCCTGTCGGTCCGCTTCGCCGGTCAGGCGCCCACCCTGGCGTCCGCCCTGAGCGTCTCGGCGTTCAATCTCGGCACCGCGGTCGGCACCTGGATCGCCGGGCGCGCCCTCGACTCCTCCCTGGAGGCCACCGGCCCCGTCGTGGTCGGCACCGCCATCGCTGCGCTGACCCTGATCCCCACGATCACGATCGCCCTCAGAGTAAGCAGGTGCACGCCACGTTCGACCAGGTAGGCGTCGAGTCCAGCGGAGATGTGGCCCTTGTCGGCCGTGATCAGCAGGCCGGGGTGCTGCCACTCCTCCGGTCCAGGGCTCTATGTGTGCAAGGTCGCGGCGGCGACGGCGGCGGGATCCCAGTAAAACGGCCGGCATTCGTGCATGCGCCCGTGCCGTACCCGGATCAGTTGCATGATCAGCGTATCGATCTCCTGACCAGTTGCCCGAGCACGGAACCGTACCCGGTTCCGTACCACCACCGTGTCCCCGTCGCCCCAGTGCTCCTGCTCCAGGAACTCCATGGATGTCCAGGTCTGGCTGAAAGCGGCCAGGAACCGCTCCAGCCCGTCTCGTCCTCGCCAGGTCCCCGTTCCCGTGAACGGCAGGCCGGGAGCCTGATACAGGACGACCTCAGGGTCCAGGTATGCGGCGACCTCGTCATAGCTGGCCTTGCCGAACCCGCCCGCGGCGATGTACGCGGCCTCAGCCCGGTAGAACTTCTCCATCACCGCCCAGGCGTCCTGTGATCGCTCCCCGGCAGGCGCGCCGTCAGTCTGCTTCTCGGTCGCGTTCGCCATACTCATGGCCCCAGCCTCACAGACAGGTGAAGAACCGCGCTGGCGGTGATCGGACGTCCCAGTGAGCGACATCGGCACACAGACCGCCTACTTCCTGCTTCGCGGCTCGGCACGGTTTCGGGGCAGCCTGAAGGAGTCCGGACTTACTCGTCCAGACCTACCACCGGCCACGCTGGTCAGGTACTGCCAAACCCTTGGCCGTCAGCCAACGCTCAAACTGCCCGTCCACCACCAGAACCGAGGCCATGTCAGTGGCGGGGCTGGTCGGTGATCCAGCGGGCGGCGAGCAGGCCGGAGGCGGCGGTGAGCACGGCGGCGGCGATGGCGGTGGCCTCCAGGCCGAAGGCGTCGGCCAGGATGCCGGCGATCAGGGCGCCGGCGGCATAGCCGATGTCGCGCCAGAACCGGTAGGCGCCCAGCGCGCCTGCGCGCCAGGCGGGGTGGGCGTGGTCGGAGACCGAGGCGATCAGCGCCGGGTAGACCATGGCGGTGCCCAGGCCGAGCGCGACGGCGGAGGCGATCCCGGCCAGCAGGGGGCGCTCCAGCAGCGCCAGGGCCAGGACGAACCCGCCCGCCTGCACCAGCATGCCGTACACGATGAGGGGTTTGCGGCCGATGCGGTCGGCCAGATGACCGGTGGGGATCTGCCCGATGCCCCACAGGATCGGATACAGACCCTTGATCAGGCCGACGGCGGCCAGACCTAGGCCGTGGTCGGTGAACAGCAGCGGGAACACCCCCCAGGTCAGGCCGTCGTTGAGATTGTTGACCAGCCCGGCCTGGCTGGCGCCGCGCAGCGAACGCTCCCGCCAGGAGGTGCGGGCGAAGGTGTGAGCCAGGCCGATGTTCTCGCCGTCGGGCAGCGGCGTGGGGTGCTGGGCGAGTTCGAGGGCGACGTGGGCGGCGGTGTCGCGCACGACCAACGACAGCGCCAGGCCGGCGGCGACGAAGACCACGCCGATGATCTCAGGAGTCGGGCGCAGCCCGTAGACGGTGGCCAGATAGCCGGTCAGCAGCGCGGTGACGCCGACCGCGGTGTAGCCTGCGGCCTCATTGAGCCCGGTCGCCAGCCCGCGGCGGGCCGGGCCGACCAGGTCGATCTTCATGTTGACGGTCATCGACCAGGCCAGGCCCTGGTTGAGGCCCAGCAGCAGGTTCGCCGCGACGATCCACCACCACGAGGGCCCCCACGCCAGCATGAACGGCACCGGCGTGCCGATCAGCCACCCGGCGACCAGGAGCTGCTTGCGGGTGAAACGCGCGGTCAGCGCGCCCGCGGCGAGGTTGGTCAGCGCTTTGGTCAGGCCGAAGGCGATGATGAAGGAGAACACCGCCAGGTCGCTGGTCAGGCCGAACACCTCGGTGCCGAGCAGCGGCACGGTGGTGCGCTCCAGTCCGACCAGGCCACCGACGCAGACGTTGACGACGACCAGCAGGGTGAACTGCAGCCAGTTCTCGGCCAGTCCGAGCCGCACCGGGGGCATGGTGGCGGTGCTCACCGGTCACCGCCGTCGGCGGCCTCGAGCCGCATGCCGTGGGCGGCGGCGTACTCGGCCGGTCCGCCGGCAAGGACGCTCACGCCGGTGTGTCCGGCCCGTTCCAACAGGCTCGCGGCCGTCATGGCCCGCTCGCCGTGCCCGCAGGCCACCACCACGCCGGCCGGGGCATCGGCGGCATGGCCGGCGGGCTCGGCCAGATCGCCGAGTTCGAGGTGCAGGGCGCCGGGCACGTGCCCGGCGGCGTACTCGGCCTCCTGCCGCACGTCGAGGTAGGGACCGTCCGAAGCCTGGTCGGCGGTGACGAACGCCGTGGTGGCCACCGAGCCGCCCGCCGCCCGCCAGGCGGGCATACCGCCGGCCAAGTGACCGGCCAGCCGCTCGTAACCGATCTTGTACGCCTGCCAGACGACCTCCTCCGCATCCTGGCCGTCATCGACCACGAAGGCCAGGGGCGCGGTGTCGGGCAGCAGCCAGCCCAGCCAGATGGCGAACTGCTCACGCAGCGGGATGGAGATCGCGCCGGGGATGTGACCGGCGGCGAACGCGGCCGCGGGCCGCACGTCCACCACCTGGCCGCCGTCGGCGAGCAGCGCCTCGACCTGCCCGGCCTCCAGCGCGGGCAGCGGCGGCGTACCGGCAAGGACGGTGGGACCGCGCCGGTTGCGCTCGCTCAGCCGGGCGAAGTAGGCGGGGTAGGAGCCCAGGCTCGCCACCAGCCGCCGCACGAAGGCGTCCTCGTCCGGTGCGGCCAGCAAGGGGTTGGTGCGCTTCTGGGCGGCGATGGTGGTGGTGCGTTCGGCGCCGGGCGGGGCCGAGCAGAACGAGCCCGCACCATGGGTGGGCCACACCGCGGTCTCCTCCGGCAGCACGGCCAGCCGCCGCAGCGAGTGGTACTGGGCACGGGCCAGTTCCTCGGTGCGCTCGGCGCCGAGCAGGTCGGTGCGGGCGGCCGAATCCACGATCAGCGACCCACCGGTGAACACGCCCACTTCCCTGCTGCCGTCCAGCAGCAGGAACGACAGGTGCTCGTCGGTGTGCCCGGGCGTGGCCAGCGCGCGCAGGTGCAGCCCGCCCAGATCCACCTCATCGCCGTCGGCCAGGCCCCGGTGGGGGAAGGCGCGTCGCCCGGCGGCGGAGGCCAGCACGGTCGCGCCTGCATCGTGGGCGAGCTGCACGGCGCCGGACAGGAAGTCGGCGTGCAGGTGCGTGTCGGCCGCGTACGCGACGGTCAGGCGGCGCCGCCGGGCGGCGGCTCGCAGGGCGCGCAGGTCGCGGCCGGCGTCCACGGCCAGGGCACGGCCATCGCCCAGGTCGAGGAGATAGGCGCTGTTGCCCAGCCCTTCGTCGACCAGCGGTATCAGATGGTCCTCGGTGAAGCCCATGACGGTCCTCCAAGATCCAAATAGGGAGGTGTGATGTGAGGACGAGGGAATGTGTCATCACATCCACAGTCATTTACAATAATCCATGGATTTATGGAGGATGTCATGACGGAGACCGCCCAAGCACAGGCCAAGGCGCGGTTGTATGAGGCGTTCGCGGCCAGCGGCAAGGCTCTGGCCAGCGGAAAACGCCTGGAACTGCTCGACCTGCTCGCCCAGGGAGAACGCACCGTCGAGGCCCTGGCCAGGGCGGCGGCCCTGAACCTGACCACCGCCTCGGCCCATCTGCAGACGCTCAAGCAGGCCGGGTTCGTCGCCACCCGCCGCGACGGCGTGCGCATCTACTACCGGCTGGCCGGTGACGACGTCGCCCGCCTGTTCGCGCTGCTGCGCAAGGTCGCCGAGCACCACCAGGCCGCCATCCCTCCGGCACGTCAGGCCTACCTGGGCCAAGACAGCGCGACAGAGGTCACCCGCGAGCAGTTGCGCGAGCGATTGGCGGCCGGGGACGTGGTGGTGCTGGACGTGCGGCCGGTGGAGGAGTACCTGGCCGGCCACATTCCCGGCGCGGTGTCCATCCCCGTCACCGAACTGGCCGACCGGATCAACGAGTTGCCCGAGGACTGCGAGATCGTGGTGTACTGCCGCGGCGAGTACTGCGTCCTGGCCTACGACGCGGTCCGCCTGCTGACCGACCACGGTCGGCGCGCGATCCGCCTCAACGACGGCATGCTCGAATGGCGCCTGGCCGAGATGCCCGTCGACGCCGGGCAACAGGCATGAGCGACGCGCCCGTGCCGCATCCCGGCCCGTCCGGCGGGCTCACGGGCGGGCCGGTCCACCTGGACCACAACGCCACCGCACCCGTCGACCCGCGGGTCGGGTCCAGCCGAGATACGGGTAATACCGGCCATGGGCAGATCTCGAAGACGCCGACCTGGGCAGACGGCATCTCGCACGTACGGCCGAGCACCACGCTCCGACTTCCGGGATCAGCCGATCCCGGAAGTCGGCTCCAGGCAGGACTTCCGAGATTTCGCATCCCGGAACCTCAGACAGGCCCCAGCCGCTTCCGAGATCACGAACATGATCGGCTCATGGCCACCTCCGGCCGCATCTCGGCCGGACCCGGAAAAAAGGAGTGCGCAGCCGGTCGCGGCGGGTTCAATCGTGCGGCGGGAGATGGCCGAGCTGATGGTCGGCGGCATTGAGCGCTTCGTCGATCAGGCGCCGCAGGTGCCCGTGGCGCAGGGCGTAGATCACGCGGCGCCCTTCCTTGCGGGTGGTGACCAGGTCGGCCAGGCGCAGGCGGGCCAGGTGCTGGCTGACCGCCGGGCGGGCGAGGTCGCAGGCCGCGGTGAGCGTCGTCACGTCCGTCTCGCCTTCGGACAACCGCCGCAGCAGGGCCAGGCGGGTGCGGTCGGCCAGAAGGGACAGGATGTCGGCGGCCACCGCCAGGCGTTCGCCCTGGTTGCGCTCCTGCGAGTCATGCGCACCTGAGAGGTGCATGCGTGCGCTCATATGCACATAATGGAGGATGCGCGGTCCGTCGTCCAGCCGACCCGCCCGACGCATCCCCCATCCGCACAAGTTGGAGCCGTCATGAGCGACCGGAGCACCCCACATGAGCCGCACCACCCTGACCACGCGTCGGGCGGTACCCATGGCCACGAGCACGAGCATGGTCACGGGCACGGGCACGGGCACGGGGACGGGGAGGGTGGCGGCGGCAGGATCCGTGCGCTGCTCGCCCGCGCCGGGCACGCCTTCACCCCGCACAGCCACGACAGCGCGGACAAGACCGATGCGGCGCTGGAGTCCAGCAGCCGCGGCATGCGCGTCCTGGCCATCTCCTTTGCCGCGCTCATGGTCACCGGTGTGGTCCAAGCGGTCATCGTCGCCCGCTCCGGGTCGGTGGCCCTGCTGGGCGACACCTTGCACAACTTCGCCGACGCGCTGACCGCCGTACCGCTCGCGATAGCGTTCTCGGTCGGCAGGCGGATGGCCACCCGCCGCTTCACCTACGGCTATGGCCGGGCGGAGGACCTGGCGGGCATCGTCATCGTCGTGCTGATCGCGGCCTCGGCAGCTCTGGCCGGGTACGAGGCGGTCAAGCGGCTGATCGATCCGCAGAACGTGGAGGCGCTCGCCTGGGTGGCCGGCGCCGGGTTCGTCGGCTTCCTGGGCAACGAACTCGTGGCCCGCTACCGCATCAAGGTCGGCAAGGAGATCGGCTCGGCGGCCCTGGTGGCCGACGGGCTGCACGCCCGCACCGACGGCTTCACCTCGCTGGCCGTACTGCTCGGCGCCGGCGGCGCCGCGCTGGGTTTTCCCATCGCCGACCCGATCGTGGGCCTGCTCATCACCGTGGCCATCTGCCTGGTGCTGCGTGACGCCGCGCGTGAGATCTACCACCGGCTGATGGACGCCGTCGACCCGGCGCTGGTCGAACAGGCCGAGCAGGTCCTCGCCACGGTGCCGGGCATCCGGCGGGTGGGCTCGGTACGGCTGCGCTGGATCGGCCACGCCCTGCGCGCCGAGGTGGACATCCAGGTGGACCACCAACTGTCCCTGGTCGAGGCGCACGCACTGGCCGTAGAGGCCGAGCACCGGCTCATCCACGAGGTGCCCCGGCTGAAGGCCGCCACCGTGCACGCCGATCCCGACGGCCCGGCCGGGGCCGATCACCACGCTGTCTTGCTCGCTCATCGATAGTGGGCAGGGCTCACGACCCGCCACCCCCGGTTGCGTGGCGGGCGAGAAACACCGCCGGGCGGGCCCTCCGCTCCCGAACGTGTCCCCAGCCGTCAGGTAGCGGGGGGAGAGATCACGATCGCGGTTCGTGATCGTTCGGACGGGTGAACGCGGCTGGTCGGGTGTGGTCTCTGCTTGATCGTGTCCGTTTTGGAGACGGTCGGGTGGAGAGGTTCGAGTGCGTCGGGAGTGGGAGCCGGAGGAGCTGATCGCGGCATGGACGCTGCCGGCCCCTTTAAGGAGCCCGGTGGGTGCTCGGCCGCTCTGAGCAGGTCCAGGCGCGTCGGCCCTGGCGGGGGCTGCCGGCGGCGCCGGAGGACAACACCATTTTCTCACTTAGAGTAGTTAGACATGACTTCATTGTGACCATGCTGTTAAGTGGTGACGATCTCGCAGCGCTGCGTGAACGGGACCGGCCCTTCTGGCGAATCCGTGACCTACGCAAGGAGTCAACTGAGCATGTCCAACCCTGTCGTCGACATCTGGGGCCCGGCCGCCCCCATCGCCCACCTCTCGTATCCCTCCGCGCCCGAACCGCATGAAGAATGGTCCCTCTCCGGCGGGACGGCCTGGGTCTACTACAGCCCGCTGAACCGCAGGCAGCTCGTGCGGCCCGTCATCCTCTCCGATGGCTTCTCCAGCGGGTCGAGCAACCTGGACCAGCTCTGGCACGGCCTGGAGGAGAACGGCGACTACCGCTTCGTCTCCGAACTCCACGCGACCGGACGCGATGTGATCATCCTCGGCTACGACGACCGGACGGCATCGATCACCGACAACGCCGACACCGCCATCGACTGCATCCGCCGGGCCGTCAGCGAGCGGGTCGGTCGGGCGAAGCTGGTAGTGGGCGGGTTCAGCATGGGCGGGCTGGTCACCCGCTACGCGCTGGCCAAGATGGAGCGCGACCCCGCCCTTCCCGACCACGAGACGTCCCTCTACTTCTCCTACGACTCCCCCCACCACGGCGCGTGGTTCCCCATCGCCCTGCAGGCCTTCACGCACTTCGCGACCGACAACTGGGGCGATGACCCCAACGTGGGCCCCTACCTGCGCCAGCTGTCCGGGCTGCTCAACAGCCCCGCCGCGCGGCAGATGGCACGGTGGCACATCGAGAAGGTCGGCGACACCCCGCAGTCGGCACCCGAGCGGGTGGCGTTCCTCCAGAAACTCGACGAGCTCGGAGGATGGCCGCGCGACGTCCGCAAGATCGGTGTCGCCAACGGAGTGGACACCGGCGTCGGCAACGGCGTCCAGGCCGGTGCGAGGGCGGTGAGGTGCAACGGCCAGACGCTGCACGACACCTGGCTCAACACCCAGGCGCAAGGCGATCAGACAGTCGCCCGCCTGCACAAGACAGACGACGGCGAGCCGACCTCGGTGCGCACCAGCGGGCTGCCGGACATCGACGGTGCTCCCGGAAGCCTGTTCACCATGCCCTCCTCCGCGGGCGACGCCGGCAGCTTCGGCATGGCCGCCGCCCTCATGGCTCTGCTCGGCAACACCGTGGACCCCGACGTCATCGGCACGTCCTGCTTCATCCCCGCCATCAGCGCCCTCGCGGCCGGCGACATCGACGACTCCAAGGCGCTGTACCGTCCGATCACACCGGACCGCAGCGCCCTGGACGCCTTCGTGTGCACCAGCCGCAACGAAGGACACACCACCATGACCGAAGAACTCGGCGCGTGGATCGTGAACGAGATCGTGGCCCAGTGACCACCGGGTGGGCGGGCCGCACCGGCCCAAGCCCGCCCACCCCAATTCTCCCGCAGGAGGTCGGCCGGCGCCGTCCGGACAGCGGCCCGGCTCCCCCGTGGGCGCGTGCGAGGGCCGCGATCGAGGTGCCCTGTCATGGAAGGCCGCCCGCACTTCATCACACCGGGCGCCGTTCAGCGCGGGCGGCCGGCCCCGGTAACGTCCTTCGGCTTCGGCCGCGGCGACCCCCTCGGCGGTCAGTCCGTTCTGCAGGTCGCGCTGGAACCGCCCAACGGCGGTGATCACGTTGATGAGCAGAGCGGTGGTCGCGTCGTTCGCGGCCAGGTCGTGGAAGTTCGACAGGGGCCCGGACAGGACACGCAGGGCGACGCCGCGGGCCTGGCACCAGTCGCGCACGGCGTGGATGCCGACCAGGTCGCAGTGAACGAGCGGGAGTGGACGATCCGCACCGGTGGCTCCTTGAGAGGAGGACGGAGCCCCCTTCTACCTGTCGGAAAATCCTGTCGGCGATCCGAGCCCGGAAACAGCCGCCCGGGGCGGTGCTTCATCACCCGATGCCCAGTTTCCTGGGCCGTCGGAGGCCGGGTCGGCGTGGTGTCGGGAAACCGTCCAATACCGACACCCCGTAAGGCCCGCACATGATCAAGAACTACCTGGCGGCTGGGGACACGTCAGGGAGCAAAGGGTCCCATCGAGGCGTGATCCATTTCTGGCGTATTCCGGCTGTCCCCCTCACGGGCCGACACCAGCTCACAGGGGACCGATTCCCGCTCACCACGTCTTGGCCTTCATCGGCAGGCCGTTCCAGGGGCGTGTCTGATCGCGCGCCGAAAGGCGCGAAGGAACTCCGAGTCCTCGTCGGGGTCGGCGCCTGCTCACAACATGCGATTAGCCGCCAAGTAGCGCTGCGATGGACGGGTCCCGGTAGCCAACAGGACGGCGGCCACAGTCACGTAACTGTGGCCGGGATGAATGTGAGGAATGTCCGCAACGCCGCCGCATGGCGCGGAACGTGAGGCATGGCCGTGCAGCGAGCTCCCGGTTGGCGGCGGTGATCCCCGCCTTCTCATGGTTGCGTATCTCATGGGCGTACAGGCTGTGCTCGCGCACCGGATCCATGGGGCGCACAACCACTACTTTGAAGGTATGTCCTTATCAGCAGCCAGAAACGCCGCAAAAGTTTACACTTTAGGTTCAACGATACAGTTTAAACAATGACGGCCTCGATCCGGGACGCCGCGCGTCCCTTCACCGGCGGTACCCTCACCGCACTGCTGCCCCGCACCACCCGCCTGCTCGGCCTCGGCGAGCCCACTCACGGCGTCGAAGCCTTCCCCGAGCTACGCAACGAGATCTTCCGCCACCTCGTCGAACACGAGGGCTACCGCTCGATCGCCATGGAGAGCGACTGCCTGGCGGCCCTGGCTGCCGACGCGTACGTCACCGACGGCACCGGGACCCTCGACGACGCGATGAGGCACGGCTTCAGCCATGGCCTCGGCGCCTCACCCGCCAACCGCGAGCTCGTGCGCTGGATGCGCGCCTACAACGAGCAGCGTCCGCCGCAGGAGCGGCTCCGCCTCCACGGTTTCGACGGCCCCCTGGAGATGACTGGCGCCGCCAGCCCTCGCCCAGCATTGACCGCACTGCACGATTACCTCTCCGCCCACCTCGACCTGGCCTGGAGTCGCGAGACCCTCGACGAGCTGTTCGGCCCCGACGAGCGCTGGACCAACCCGGCCGTCACCACGGATCCCACCCAGTCCGTCGGCCGCACCCCTGAGGCCAAGGAACTGCGCCTGGTCGTCGACGACCTGCGCGCGCTGCTCACCGCACACACCCCTCACCTGACGGCCGCCACCTCCCCTGACGGCTGGTGGCGCGCTGACCTGTACGCCCGCACCGCTGCGGGGCTCCTGCGCTACCACGCCGGCATGGCCGACACCGCGCCCACCCGCGTCGGCACACTGATGTGCCTGCGCGATGCGATGATGGCCGACAACCTCGACGCCATCGTGGACCGCGAGGCCCGTCGCGGCCCCACCCTCGCCTTCGCCCACAACCGCCACCTGCAGAAAGACAGGAGCCGCTGGCTGTTGCCCGAGGGCTGGGGCCCGCTGGCGGGCCGGACGCTGGAATGGTGGAGCGCCGGGGCGATCGTCGGCACCCGCCTCGGTGAGCAGTACGCCTTCGCGGCCACCACCTTCGGCACCCGCGGCTCCGACGTCCCCCAGCCCGACACCCTCGAAGGGCGACTGTCGGCCCTCCCTGACGCCCGCGCCGTCATCGACCCCGTCCGCCTCGCCGCGGTCCTCGACCGGAAGCCAACGCCCCGCGTCCCGGCCGACCACACTTACCTTCCCCTCGACCCGGCCACCACCGACCAGACCGACGCCATCATCTTCGTCAAGGAAATCTGAGCCACCCTTTGGCCAGGGTGTCCACTCGCGGGCGTTCCGTTAGGGGCCCCCGGAACACCGAGCGATCAGGCTGGACGCCCAGGTCAAGGTGTTCCGTATACGGATCCCGGTAGTAATCGCGGAAAATCCAACGGATATAACCCTGACCTGCTCTGATGTGAGGGCGCCGCAGGACCGGTGCGCCGGTCGATGGGTGCGGTGGGCCGGACCGGGGATGTCGCTGACCTCGCCCGGATGCCTCACGTCAACGCTGGTCGGCGAGATCCACCGGAACGGCCGCCGCGCGACTCGGGTGCGCTGTCCAGTGCATCGGCGACCCAGCAGATCCGATGCGGGTCTTGGGCTTATGTGGGTCGGACCTCTCAGACGCAGGTGGGCTGCCCCGGATCGCGTCACTCCTCGCCGGAGAACCGCTCCCATGCGGACTGGCGGGTGATTCCGAGAGCTTCCCCGATCCTGGCCCAGGTGACGCCGCGCCGGCGCAGTTCCTGTGCCCATGAACGCAGGTCAGCCTCGGCCTGGTCGATGTGCGCGGCGACGCGCGGAATGTGGCTCAGCATCTCCTCGTCGGTCAGCGACTCCCACATGGGCACGCGCGGTGCTGCGGTGCTTTCGGGGCTCCCGTCGATGATCGACGCGGATAGAGCCACGCACTCGTTGCAGATGTACACGCCGGGGCCGGCGACCAACTTGTCGACCTCGGTGGTCGGCTTGCCGCAGAAGGAACACCGAGCGAGTCCGGCCAGGGTGTCAGGCGTTGTCACAGCACACTCCTAGGGTGTCAGGGCTTCCCTGACACCCTAGACCGTCAGGGACACCCTGACAACTCGTGTGCACGTTGCACCGCCCTGAAGCGCCTCGCTGACAACACCCCAGCAGCAGGGCGATGAAGAGTAAATCTCGGTCAGGTGGCGGTGCGGCCCCGGTGCGGCGGGTTGGACAGAACGACGGTGGGACGCTCATCCTGCAAGCACGTCCTCGGCACCGCCCACCGGATGCCCGCGCACGACCGGCGGCGTATACCTGAGAGTGTTTTCGCTCTGCCCGACCCGCCCGGTAACGATCAGGTGCCATCCGGTCGGATTCGGGCCGCGGACGGCTGGAATGGAGGACATGCCGTTACTGTCGCGTCGCCTTTCCTCCCGAGCTGATGTGCCTGTCGTCGCGGCGGAGGTGGTTCCGCCGCGGTTGCGTACTCCCCGGCCGGCGGTGTGGTGGATCGTGCCGGTCACGCTGCTGGTGGGCGGGGTGGTCGGCGGGCTGGCCTGGCTGCTGCTGGCGGCCGGGGGGAGCGCGGCCGAGGCCACCGTCCGTCAGGGCGCGATCCAGACCGCGCCGGCGGCCGGTGCCGGGGTCGGCGCGGCGGTCACGCTGATGCCGGCCTTCCGCCGGCAGCGTCACCAGGAGCACGCCGCGCACGTCACCGCCTACCTCACCCAGCAGGTGGCCGACAACACCAAGCACGACGCCACCGAGCGCCGGGTGACCGACCTGTACACCAAGGCGGTCGAGCAGCTCGGCAGCGACAAGGCCGCGGTGCGGCTGGGCGGCCTGTACGCGCTGGAGCGGCTGGCCCAGGACAACCCCGGCCACCGCCAGACGATCGTGAACGTGATCTGCGCCTACCTGCGCATGCCGTACGCTCCGCCGGAGCCCGCGCCCGCCCCTGACCCCGGGCGGGACCGCAAGGAGTCGCTACGGGCGGCCCGGCGCCGCTACCAGGCCGCCCGCGTCGGTATCCCCCTGCCCACCGACCCTCGTGCCGGGGTGGCATCTCCACCCGGGTGCCATCCCGCAGCCACCCGAACTTCGCCTTGCGGTAGGCGGACATCTGCACCCCGGCC